>JBLHKE010000237.1:0-10304 GCA_047619485.1 Verrucomicrobiales bacterium
GCTTGCCGGGGATCTTGCCGTTTACGAAGGCACGGGCGCGTAGGACGTCGGTGGATGAGATACTGATCGGGGCAGAGTAGAGAGAAGAGGTAGAGCGCGGGATCGAGCCGTCGAGCGTGTAGCGGACAGCTATCCCTGAACCGGCATCCAGCGTGATACTTTGGGTGCCGCTATAGAAGCCGCCAGCTGGTGATACCGCCACCGCAGGCGCGGCGAAACGATCGAGCGTGCTGAAAGTCGTGTTCGCGGCATCCGGGGTCGGGTCGCCAAAGTAGACCCAGCTACCATCCGACGGCTTGCGACCGTAGGAGACGTCATCGATCTGCTCGCCGAAACTGATCGAATCGACCGTGACTGGCGTGCCGGTGGATTCGACTCCAGTGATCTCTACGTCAAGGCTGATGTCGGAGCTGCTGCCGTCGCCCTGGTGGACTTCGATCGCCAGGACGTTGGTGCCGGCGACAAGTGCAGACACCGGGATACTGACGCTCTCGAACTGACCCTCGGGACCATCATCGTTCGCAAAGTCAGCGTATCCCACCGGCCCTGCATCCATTCGCACCCGAGCGATCTCGGTGCCGTTCAAGTAGATGACTGCTCCATCATCGATCTTTGCACTACAATCGAGGCTCGTGATGACCGCCGGATTGGTGACATTGAAACTCGTGCGAAAGTAGGTCGTTGGATACTTGTTGCTGCTGCTCGGCCCGAAGTCCACAACCGTAGCCTCGTCGTCATCGCCGTAGCCAAGTTCGGCAGCGCCACTCGCCCAGGATGTATCGGAGAAGCCAGTGCTGAACCAGTTTGGGTCCGGCAAACTGCCCTGGTCGAAGTATTTCCAGTTCGCCCCCAACGCGACGTAGGTCTCGTTCTGCGATGGCGCGTCAAGCTGGGTGAGGACGACCGATTCCCCGGTAGAACCAAGTTTGAAATTCGTGTGGTAAGCGGTCGTCGTGAAGTTGTCCCAAGGAGCCGAGTCGCGGCGGACGCTCTGGCCAGGGCCGATATCGAAGCCGTCTGCGCGCACTATGAAGAATCCGTTGGCAGGAATGGTGGCACCTGCGGGGAACTTCCAGCGCAGAGGCACAGTCGGATCATCCGAAAGGTAATAGTCATTCAAGCTAATCGACGAGCCAGTGGTGTTCTGGAGTTCGATCCAGTCAGTGTAATCGTCGAAGTCGTGGTTCTCAGGAAAGCTCGTGGCATTCGCAGCCATGAACTCGTTGATGCGAATGGACTGTGCCACCGCGGATGCGACAGCAATGAAGAAGAACAGGGGGAGGAGGAAAAGTTTCATAGGTTGGTCTGGAGGGATGAGAGTGCTAGTAACGCTGCCAACTTAGCGACGGAGTGTTAAAAAATGATGAGATTGAACGTTACAAAAACTTTATATTTCTCTAACTGACAGCGGCATACAGATGACAACGGCGTAATCTTTGTGGTTGCTCGTCAGAGTGCAGGAGACACTGTCCTGCCGAGAAAATGCCACGGATCGCGCCTATTTTCGCCTCGTTGCCGAATAGCCGCAAAAAGTCCCCACAACCGACGGGATCCCGTAGGGTTGATCTAATTTAGAAAAATTATCTGGAATCTTTTTTACACCACAGAGTTGAATCGGCGGTTCTTCAACAGCCTGCTCGCCGCAAGCAATCTTGAAACATTGTTATATTAACGTAGACCATGAATACCAGCAACCTATCCACGCACTCCCGTCGCAATTTCCTAACAGCCGCAACTGCAACTGCGGACGTGCGCGGGCATCCATTTGGGCTATTCAAACCGGGCGCGACGTTTAGGTGGAGAAGCCGGTATCCAACAATGTCAGTGAAGGTCGGCCGATGGTTGAATTTGCTAGAAAACACGAAAAGATCGTCCAAACCGGCACGCAATGCCGCAGTAGCCATATCTCCTATCGGCTCGGCCAAAAGAAGAGCTGCAAGGAACTCGATGCGGCGCTCAAATCCGACCCCGCCGTGGTGGAATCTTTCGGTCGCACAGCCGAGCACCTCGCCGCCAACAAAGTGGACATCGCCGCCACTCCCGTCACCCTCGGGATGCCCCTCACAATGGATCCAGCGACTGAAACCTTTCCCGGCAACGGCGCGGCAAACGCGATGCGCACCCGACCAGACCGCGCACCTTTCGTAGTGCCGGACAAAGCCTGAATCTACTCTTACAACTGGGTGAAACAGACTCATGAAAGCTCTCGCAATACTCCTGATTTCAGCGGCCTTCGCTCTCACTCCAACCCATGCCGCTCACATCGAACTCCGAGAAGGAGACGTGGTTGCTTACGTGGGAGGGCAAGCGCCGGTTGCTCCTGAGCGGCTTCGGAAATGGCGACTCGCACCAGACGATTAACAGTTTCACTTGGAGTCCGGATGGCGAACTCTGGTTCTGTCAGGGAGATGGAATCGAGTCGCGCGTTGAGACCCCGCACGGAGTGGCGTCGCTCTTCCAGGCCGGCGTCTTCCGGCCGCGGCCAGAGACCTTGCAGCTCGACCCGTTGCTAGATGATTTCATGGGTCCCGGAAATCCGTGGGGCGTGGCCTTCGACGATTTTTACCGCCATCCGCAGCGGGACAAAACCCATGGCCGAATCTGGCGGGTGGCTAAAATAGAACCAGGTTGTGGTGGCCAGCGGAACCGCGCAGATTTATCAGGGCTACCCGACTACCGTTCTGCTGCCCGGTGGCAAAACGATATTTTGCGTGTTGCCCGTCAACCACCGCGGCCCGCCGGCCAAAATTTGCTGCAACGCATGGGTATCCCATTGGAAGAATTCGGCGATACGGGAACACCGCTCGCTGGGATCTCAATGTAAATCAGCTCGTCGCCCGCATTTCTCATAAGCTTTCGGCGAATCCTTGCGAAACTCGAAATTCATGAGAAATCCGGGCTAGTAAAGAGGGTTCAGAGGTTGACTGCCAAAGCGGATGGGGATTGACTTTCGGATGCTCTTTCGCCTCCTTACAATCATGGTTTGCTGGATCGTCTGGATTGCCAATAGTGGCGCTGAGACTGTCGACGGATTCGTCGCGGAGAAATTAAATGCGCAGGGGCTCGAACGACAGGCCGAGGCAGATCGCTACACACTCCTGCGGCGGCTGACGGCTGATCTCACCGGCCTACCGCCGAGTGTCGAAGAGATGCAAGCCTTCGTGACTGACAAGAGCCCGGATGCTTACGAAAAATTGGTCGACCACCTGCTGGACGATCCACGTTTCGGGGAACGCTGGGGCCGTCACTGGCTCGATGTCGCGCGTTTTGGCGAGAGCGATGGGATACTCACTGTGAACGAAGACCAGGTGCGTGGGGACGCATGGAAATACCGGGATGCGGTCATCCGTGCCTTCAATGCGGACCTGCCCTTCGATCAGTTTGTCCGCTACCAGATTAATGGGAGCGAGAAGCCGGACTACCAGGCCTTGAAACAATTCATTCATCTCGGAACGCGATTGCAGAACAACGCCGATCCGAACGATAAAATGTTCCACCGCCTCGATGACATGGTGGCGACGACTGGCAATGCGTTCTTGGCGACCACTTTCGGTTGCGCGCGGTGTCATGATCATCCAGTCGATCCAATGACGACCGAGGAGTATTACCAGTTCACGGCGATCTATTTCGATCAGTTCAAACAGGAGGCGAAGGCGTCGCAGAAGAAGATCGCGCTGCGCATCACGGAGCCGCGCGTTTTGAAGAAAGGCAGCTGGATGACCCCAGGAGAAAAAGTCGAACCTGGATTTCTGCGAACTTCGATGGCGAAACCTGCCGATTACTGGCAACGGGATGCGCCGTCGAAACTCGGCGCACTGGCTAGCTGGATCACCGACGTCGAGCATGGCGCCGGCAAGCAACTCGCACGCGTGATTGTGAACCGCCTCTGGCACCACCACTTCGGCCGTGGAATAGTAGCCACGCCGAACGATTTTGGCGAGCTTGGCGCCGAGCCAACGCACCCCGAATTGCTCGACCGGCTAGCCGGAGAGCTGATCGAAAATGGTTGGCGGCTAAAGCACATCCACCGCCTGATTCTGACCAGCGCAACCTATCGGCAAACGGGCGTGGTCAATCCGGCCGCGCTCAGTGTCGATGCTGAACACAAGTGGCTGTGGCAGCGCCGGCCGCAAAGGTTGGAGGCCGAGATGATCCGCGATCGACTACTCAGTGTCGCGGGTGCCTTGAAGCCGAAGATGTTCGGCCCGAGCCTGTCGATTGGAGCCTACAAGAAGCCGGTTGCCGACACGCCGGAAAAGTGGCGGCGCTCGATCTATCTCCAGGCCCATCGCACCGTAAGCCACCCAACCTTGAGCCTGTTTGATCCTCCCGACAGCGAACGCAGCACCGGCAGTCGCAACACGGGCGCATCGCCGGAGGGTGCCTTGTTCGCGCTCAACTCCCCGCTGGTATGGGATCTTGCCGGACGTTTCGCACAGCGGGTCGAGAGCGAGGTCGGAGTCGATCCGGCGGCGCAGGCCGAGCGCGCATACCTCCATGCCCTATCGCGTCCGCCACAAAAGGAGGAGTTGGAATTATCCCTAACATTGCTCCAAAATGGCACGCTGAAAGATTTTTGCCATATACTGCTCGGCTTGAACGAATTTATCTATGTCCACTAGACAGATTGATCGCCGCCAGTTTTTGCGCCAGTTCGGGCTCGGTGGTATCGCGTTAAACTCGCTGCTTCTCGCCGAAGGCGCGCAGGGCGCGTTGGCTCCGGTGGTCACACACCTCCGCCCGCGGGCGAAGAACGTGATCTTCCTGTTCATGTGCGGCGGTGCCAGCCACCTAGAAACCTTCGATCACAAGCCGGCCTTGAAACGCTTTGCTGGGAAGAAGGCGTCAGAGCTTTTTTCCGCGAAGGAACTGGCTGGTTTCAATCCGGAAAAGAGCTTCGAGGGCTCGCAGATCTTGCCATCGGTTTTTGATTTCACGCAGCACGGCCAATCAGGCGCTTGGGTCAGCGAGATTTTTCCAAGACTCACTGAGGTGGTCGATGAGATCTGTTTTCTAAAGTCGGTGCACACCGATTCTGCCATCCACTCGGTCGGCGAGCAGTTGATGCACACCGGACACAGTCGTCCCGGTTTTCCAAGCCTCGGTTCGTGGGTGACCTACGGGCTGGGCAGCGAGCGCAACGATCTGCCAGCCTACGTCGTCATGAAAGATGGTGTTTCCACCGCTGGCGATGGCGTTTTTCAACAAGGGATGTTGCCCGGGCGCCATCAGGCGGCAGTGGCTCGGGTGGAAAATGGGAAATTGCCGTTCCCGCACCTGAGTCCAAAAAAGGGAATGAGTCACGAGCAGCAAGCAGCGCATCTGGCGGCCATCAATCAGCTGAATCAGATGCACCGCGATCTCCACCTCGGGCAGCCGGAACTCGATGGCCGAATCGAGGCGCTTGAGATGGCGTTCGATCTGCAAAAAACGGCGCCGCAAGTGTTCGACCTATCGAAGGAGTCGCGCAGCACCCTCGAACTGTATGGGGACAACCAATTTTCGCGCCACTGCCTCACCGCGCGCCGGCTGGTCGAAAATGGCGTTCGATTTGTTGAAATCCTCGATGGGGCGACCGGACGAAAATGGGACGCACATGGCAACCGCGGCGGCTTGATCGACAACCATCGCAACAATGCCGCGCGCACCGATCAGGGAATCACCGCGCTGATCAAGGATCTGAAATCGCGCGGCCTTCTGGATGAGACGCTGGTCGTCTGGGCGACAGAATTTGGTCGCACGCCGTTCGAAGAGGCGAACAAGGAGAAGCGGCTCGGACGCGGTCACCACCACAAGGGATTCACCCTCTGGATGGCTGGCGGGGGTGTGAAGGGCGGCTTAAACTACGGCACGACCGATCAGTTCGGCATGCACGCCGAGGAGAACCCGGTAAGCTACCACGATTTCCACGCGACGATTCTGCATCTATTAGGTCTTGACCACGAGCGACTAACATTCCGGCACAATAGTCGTGATGTGAGACTGACGGATGTGTTCGGGGACGTGGTGCACGAGATTATTGCCTAAACCTTAGAATACGCAACGATTCGGCGCCTTAGTAGGCGCCATTATTACTTGTCCCCCACCCGCTCTTATTCAGCAATTTCTCAACACAACTAACACCGACCTCAGGTCAAGTTTAACGTGCCAGTGCTATCTCCAACGTGGTCGAGCTTCACGCCCATCGTCTGCGCCATCGTCAACCACAGGTTCGCGATGGGCGTGCCCTCCGGCGACTTGATATGCGCGCCAGAATCGATCGCACCACCCGCGCGTCCCGCGATCACCGTCGGCAAGTCCGTGCAGACGTGCAACGAGGCGTCACTAAGCCCGGATCCGAGAGTAAACATCGTGTGATCGAGCAGAGTCCCCTCACCCTCCTTGATCGCATCCATCTTTTTCACCAGGCTGGCGAACTGTTCGACGTGGAAGCGGTCGAGCTTCTCGAGTTCACGACGCACTTTCTCATTCCCCTGCCCGTGGGTCATCCCATGGTGCTGGATCGGCTTGTCAAAAATACCATGCACCATCAAGGGCGTCCCCCAGCGTTCCGGCGAACTCATCAGGGTCGCCACGCGCGTCAAATCGGTCTGCAGCGCGAGGATCATGAGATCGCCCATCACGTTGATGAACTCGCCACGCTCCATCGCCTGCCACGGCTTGGTCGGTGGCGCCAGATTCAGACCATCGATCTCCGCTTGGCGCTTGGCGACGCGCTCGATCTGGCGTTCGACGGTGCGCACCGAATCAAGGTATTCATCGAGCTTGTCGCTGTCGGCTCGGCCGAGTTCGCGATCGAGTGATTTCGCCTCCTCCATCACCAGGTCGAGCACGCTCCCATGCGCGGCGTGTCCCTCGACTGCGAACAAGCGATTAAATACCGCCAAGGGATCCCGCAGCGAGCGCGCCACGTGCCCGTGACCATACCAGGAAATGTTGTCGAAGTAGATCGATTCCTTATTGTCCTCGTAAGGATTGCAACTCAGTTCCAATGAACGGAACGCGGTGTGCTTGCCGGTTTCAGCAGCGATGATCTGGTCGATCGTCGTCTTCAGCGGATACCCCGCCGGCGAAAGCTCGTCCGGCGCAGCACTACTCAAATAACACGCTCCCGCCTGAGCATGGCCGTCAGTCCCAGCCACTTTGATGCGATCGAGTTTCGTCAACAGCGTGATCTTGTCACGCACCGGAGCAAGTGGCTCGAGCGTCGGGCTCAGGGTGAAATTTTTCCCCGTCTCCCTCGGATGCCATGAGCGCTGCACGACACCATTCGGAATGTAGAAAAATGCCGTGCGCAGCGGCGGATTTTTGACAGCGGCAGTTGCCGCACGTGTCCGGCCACCCATCAATTCAAGCAGCGGCAACGCCAGCGTAACACCCGCAGCGCGCAAGACTGTGCGGCGGGAGATTGAGCGATTTTTAAGGATCATGCGATAAAAATAGCTCAATTATGGAGTGGATGAAAGCACAAGCGATCAAACAAAGTCGGTCTGTGGCCGGGGGATCCAGACTGCTAGCAAAAGCCGTCCAGTGTGCACAGACCGATTTCAGCACCTCTATCCTACGGATCTACTTTCGACTTGTGAAGGAACGGGTAGCTCGTGGCGACCTCGGTCACGACGGTGGAAAACTTCCCGCGCGCTGCCATTACCTCGCGCAGAACCTTGTCGACCGCCGGCTTGTCGGCCAGCTCCAGCTCACGCCCGAGCGCGTACGATAACAGGTGTTCGCAAAACGCGCGCATGAACCACTCCGGGTTGGCCAGGATCGCGTCCTTCAGGCCAACCACGTCGTTAAATTTCGCGCGGCCAAACAGCTCGCCACTTGCATCGATTTCCAATCCCGATTTGTAGGTGTCACGCCAGCGCCCGACCGCATCGAAGTTCTCCAGCGCGAACCCGAGCGGATCAATCTTCTGGTGGCACGAGACGCAGCTCGGATTCACCTGGTGCTGCACCAGTCGCTGCCGGAGCGTCTGCCCCGCTGCCTCGATCTTCGCATCGTCCTTCTCGATCTCAGGGATGTCGTCGGGCGGCGGCGGCGGCGGTTTGTTGAAGATCACACCCGCCACCCAGGCACCGCGCGTGATCGGGTTGGTGCGCAGCGGCGACGAGTTCATCGTCAACGTCGCCGCGCTAGTGATGACGCCGCCCTCGCGGCGCGATTTCAAATTCTGCCGTGTGAAGGTCAGGTCGTGGGTGCGGAAACGATTCTGGTTCGCCTTGCCATCGAATGGCTTGCCCGGCTGGTACCAAGTCCGCAGCTCACTGCTGCGATAGGCGTAGTTCGAATCCACCAGCAACATGATCGAGCGATCCTCAACCATGATGCTCTCGAACAACAATAGCGGTTCGAGCATCGACTGCAGGCCGATCTTCCACTGCTCGCAACCGATGCGCGAGTAGTAGGGCTCGAACCTCTCGAAATCCGGCACCGCCGTGATCAGGCGATCGAGCCGCAGCCACTGCCGTGCAAAATTCTCCGCGATCGCCTTACTGCGTGGATCGAGCAACAGCCGTTCCACCTGTTTCCGGTAATTTTCAGGTTGCCCCAGCTCGCCGCTGCGAGCCAGTGCCAACAGTTCTGCATCCGGCAGGCTGCTCCAGATGAAAAACGATAATCGCGCCGCTAATTCGTAGGGCGTCAGCGGCTTCGCGCCAGCCTCTCCCACTTTGCGCTCGAGCAGGTAAATAAAGCGAGGTGAAGACAAGACAGCGGCGACCGTGCCCTTCATCGCGCTTTGAAAATTCATACCCGCCGCCCTCTGGCGCTCGAAGAACGCCGAGTAGCGGGACAGCGTCTTTTCATCGACCGGCTGCCGGAACGCTCGCTCTAGAAATGGTTCCAGCCGCTCGGAGACGTTATCGGTAGGAGCTTTGAAAAACAGATCCGTCAGTCCCGAGTATTGATCAAACTCCGGGCTATCGACAATCGAGCGAGCCAGCTTCACAAAACTCTCCAGCAAGATCGGCGAGACGCTCAGCTCGTCGCCGCGATTGTTGAATCCGTGCTCGGCTTGTAGGTCGATGGCGAATGGCGTCACACCGGAAAGAAGGCGCTGCTCGATCTGGTTCTTGCCGAGCGCGCGATTGCCGATGTGAACGCTGTCCGGCAGACGACCCGAGGCCGGATCAAAGTACGGCCGGTACGAGCGGATCACCTTTTCCGGCAGCGGGTAGATATCGCCCTTAAGCTCAAGCAGATCGCGCACCGCGTTGTTGTACTCGTAGCGGTTCATTCGCCGCATCACGATCGGCGGCAGCGAGTGTGTTGTTTGCAGGTGCTCGTCGAGAATTCCAGAAAACACCGCACGCATTTTCGCATACTCGTCCGTAGCTGGCGGCGGATCATCCTCCGGCGGCATCTCGCGGAACTCCAGCACCTCAGTGAGCTTGCGGGTGAGCTCCGGGTCGGCGAGAAAATCGGCCTTAGATTTCAGGTTCAGCAAATTAACCTTGCCCTTCACTTTCCCCTTCTCGCCATGACAATGGTAACAGTATTTCGCCAGCAGCGGCTGCATCTCCTTATAGCTCGCCGCAACGGATTCGAATTTCGGCGCATGCACAATCATCTTCTCGGGTTGCGATTCCAGTGGTGGGTCAAGGTCGACCACTTTCAGATAATCGAGGCCGAGGATGTACTGCTTCACTCCAAATGTCTTCGCTTGCGGATTCGCGCCCGTCAGCGTGCAGACCAATTTCTGCGCACCCGCTGCAAAATCGACCTCGCCAAGTTCGACGATCGGCGAGAGCGAGACCTTGTTACTAAACAGGTCGACGCCCGTCTTCAACTCAGTACCGTTGAGCGATACCGAGAAAACTCCGTAGTCGATCGCCAGCGTCATCTGCAGCGCTACGGAGTATCGCCCGGCGCGCTCGATGCGGAAACTCGTCTCCATCGATTGCCCGATCTCGCCCTTCCATAAAAGGTGCGCGCCACCACGCCACTGAGAACCATAGTGGCTCATGTTCTGGACGCTCGATCCTTTCTGAAGCGAAAGAGATTCGCCCTCGATCACGCCGTCAGTTGCAACCACAGCCTGCCGGCCACGCACGCTGTGGTAGTCGAACGGTGCCGCAGGAGCGGAAGCCGAGATGATTAGAGTAAAGATTGGAAGCCAGTGCCTCATCGCAGTAATTATGCAGCTTGTTGCTAGGAATTCATGCCCGGCGAAGCCTTAGCCAGGGAATATCGCCTTTCTTCAGCTTGTCGGTGACGATCGCAAGCACGATCACTCCGCCCATGACCATCATCTGCATGGAATCCTCCAGGCTGAGAAGGTTCATGCCGTTACGAATCACCAC
>JBLHKE010000238.1:0-10297 GCA_047619485.1 Verrucomicrobiales bacterium
CCCGACACAGGCCCATCGGATCGACATCACGGCTTCCCCGGAGGAAATTATCGCCGGGCTGCGCGCGCAATTCGCCCTTTGAGCCGTAGGACTTTCACCGTAGACTCCAGTTCCCCTAGCCCATCGATGCCCGACCCAACCAAGCTGCTGCTCCTCGACTTCTTCAACCTGGCTTGGGTGATGCTGGCACTCGGGTTGTTCGTCTACTTCCTCATCCGCCGCAGCAATCCCCTCATCCGCTGGCACGAACACGGCAACGTCTGGACATACCCGTTCAACTTCCTCGACCTCGTCGTGATGGTAGTGATCCTCGGTTCCTACTATGCGATGATTTCCACGTCGGCCACCAGCGACAAGCCACCACCCGACCTCGACGAGATCGGCATTGTGCCGATCGTGCTGACGCAGATCATCACCATGAGCGTGCTCATCACTGGCATCGTCTTCGTGCTCGCCTACGCGCGGAGGATCGACGTCATGGAGCTCTTCGGGCTCAAACGCCTGCGGCTCACACACGTGGTGCTGTGGACGGTCGGCATCCTCGCCGTGAGCATCCCGCTCATCGGCCTCGCCGCCGTCGGCTGGAACCAGTGGCTCGAGCACGCCTTCGGGATCGAACCGGAAAAACAGGAGCTGGTCACCACGATGATGCAGACCGAAGACCTCCCGGTGAAATTACTCATGGCTTTCTCCGCGTGCATCGTCGCCCCGCTCACCGAGGAGGTGCTGTTCCGCGGCTACTTCTACCCGGCGCTCAAACGGCACAGCGAACGCTTCTTCGCAGCCGTCGTCATCTCGCTGCTGTTCGCAGTCATCCACAACAACACGTCCTCGATCGTGCCGCTGTTCTTCTTCGCCATGGCGCTGACCCTGGCCTACGAACTCACCGGCTGCCTGCTTGTGCCGATCGCGATGCACGCTATCTTCAACACGGTACAGGTCGTCCTGATCTTCACCCTCTCCACAAATGGCTAAGCTATCAGAAATCGGTGAAGACGCCCTCATCGAACAACTCACCGCCCGTCTACATACCGGGAAAAACGTCATCGCCGGTGCTGGCCAAGACGATTGCGCCATCATCCGCAACCCGGCCAACCCCGACGTCCTAACACTGCTAAAAACCGACTGCATCGTCGAGGGCGTGCACTACCTGCCGGACACGCCACCGTCCAAAGTCGGGTGGAAGGCGATGGCGCGCGCCATCAGTGACATCGCGGCGATGGGTGGCATCCCCGAACAGGCGCTGGTCACCCTCGTGATCCAGCCAGACCGCGAGGTCGCCTACGTCCGCGGCCTCTACAAAGGCCTGGAGAAGGCCGCCCGCGACCACAACGTCAGCATCGTCGGCGGCGAGACCGCCAGCTGTGACAGCGCGGCGATGATCTCCATCAGCCTCACCGGCCATGTCGAGAAGAAGCACTGCACGCGGCGCTCCACCGGCCGCCCAGGCGATACCCTCTACGTCACCGGCCTGCTCGGCGGCTCGATCGGCGGTCGCCACCTGACCTTCCGCCCGCGCCTCGCCGAGGCACGCTGGCTCGCCACCCACTTCAACATCCGCGCGATGATGGACCTCAGCGACGGCCTCGCAAAGGATCTCCCGCGCCTCGCCAAATCCAGCGCCACTGGCTTCCAGGTCGACCCCGAAAAACTCCCGTGCCAACGCGGTTGTAGCATCGAGCAGGCAGCCTGCGACGGCGAAGACTACGAACTCCTGTTCGCCATCGGCCCGCGCGACTCACGCCGCCTCGCCGCGACCTGGCCGAAAAAATTCCCCAAACTCCCGCTGACCAAAATCGGCTACCTCACCAAGAATGGTGTCGCGAAAGGGCTCGAACCAGGCGGCTGGGAGCACTTCCTGTAAACACGGTCAGGTATCGGGATCTTTAACCGTTGAATCTCACGCCGGTCCCGTCGAAAGTCCGGGCTTGCAGACTTTCGACACAGAAGCCGACACGATCGCTTACGGGCGCGAGATCGCTTCGGGATTACAGGCTGGCGACACGCTCGCGCTGGTCGGCGATCTCGGCGCGGGCAAGACGCACTTCACCAAAGGCATCGTCGCCGGCATCGGCAGCGACAGACCGGTGACCAGCCCGACCTTCACCCTCGTGCACGAATACCAGGGAGGCCGGCTACCAGTCTTCCACTTCGATTTCTACCGCCTAGAGAGTGCCGAGGAGCTACTCAACATCGGCTGGGACGACTACCTAGACGCCAACGGGATCGCCATCGTCGAGTGGGCCGACAAATTCCCAGAACTACTCCCCGACAACACTCAGTGGTATCGATTTTCCATCGACGAAAGCGGCACGCGCAAGATCGAGCATCAGTCGTAACCGAAGTCCAAAAAAAATCTGCGTAATCTGCGGTCAAAAATTCCGCCGACCAAGCCACTGCCCATGATCATCCTAGCCATCGAAACCTCCACCACCCAGGGCAGCGTCGCCCTGCTGCGCGATGGCGATTGCCTGCTGGCAAAAACCTTCACCTCCGAGCGCTCGCACAACTCGCAGATCTTCGGCCCACTCGGTGAGGCACTGGAGATCACCAAACCAGATCTAGTCGTCGCTGGCACCGGCCCGGGTTCCTACACCGGCGCCCGCATCGGCATCGCTGCCGGCATCGGGATCTCGCTCACCCACGGGGCGAAACTCATCGGCCTGCCGTCGGTCATCGCCGCCGACGTCGCCGCACCGGAATCGACCTACCACCTGATTGGCGACGCCCGGCGCAGCAGCTATTTCTACGCCGAGGTCACCGATCGCCAACTCGCCCGCGCCCCTGAGCTCATCAGCAAAGACGCCCTCGCGGAGTTGCTGGAGAACGAGTTCCATTTCATCACCTTCGACCCGAAACCGCCCGCCGAGGGCATCGGTGTGACCAATCCGACCGCTCAGATTCTAGCGGGCATCGCATCGACCCTAACTGAAGCAGAAATCAATAAGCTCGCCGCCGCCCCCGTCACCCCCCACTACATGAGCGCCCCCTTCGTCACGCCCCCGAAGAAAAAACGGGAGCATGAGGTGAAGCCGGAGCGTGGCTGAATTCGCCACAGACTGTTGCAAAACTGGCAGCAGCCAAATAAGTCGGGCACTCCTGCCCGGCGAATGTTCCTCGGAGACAAGGAAGGACTCCGCGACCGAAGAGTCTGAGGAAAACAGGCTCAGCACATCCGGAGTTTAAGTTTAAGTCGAAGCAGGAAGTTGAAGTGCCGGATTCTTCGCAACCGAACTCCCGATGGCACACGACCGACCGCCGGTCTCCAATGCCAACTATTACTTCAACTTCAACTCCCCAGAGCCTAGGCCTCACGGCTCAAACCGCTTCGGTATCCCGGGCTCTCGGAACACGGGAGCTGGCGACATTACCCTTCGGTTTTGCAACAGTCTGGCCAGAAATTGGACGAACGTTCTGTGGACATGCTGAGCCATGGACGCCCGTCCAAACTCTGGCGAATTCAGCTACCCACTTCTGCATCCTTCTCATCCCGCCACCACTCCCTACTCCAGCGCTCCCCCACAGCTGCTACCACTCCCCGCCGTGCAACCAAAACAGTGGTTGCCAGTGCGGATCGGGATGTCGCTGAAAGTCTCGGGATCGATGTCCCACAGGTAGAGCTCCGTCCCGCTGTCGCGATCTTCCAGCGGCAGCTTCATCATCTGGTTAAAGTCGCAATCGAACACCTCGCCGAGCCAGCTGACGTTGATGGTATTGCGGCACATCAGGCTCTCCACGGTCGCCGGGTTGAAAGCATCCTTCAGTATCTGCTGGTATTCCGCCAGCTGGTTGTTGCGCTTCAGGTAGCTGGCGAAGCGGGCGATCGCCATGTTGGCGATGCAGTAGAGGTTGTTAAAATCGATGCCGAAGTGGTCTTTCATCTCGCGCTTGTAGTCCGCCTCTAACCCCGCCTGATCCGGCGGTAAGAACCCGCCATTGGGATTGTAGACGAATTGCATTTGTAGCTCGGGGTCGCGCCCGTAGCCGAGCTCGTTGAGTTTCTGGAACGCCTTGATGCTCGAATCAAACACGCCATCGCCGCGCTGCTCGTTGACGTTGTCCGGCGAGTAACACGGCATCGAGGCGATGATCTCGACTTTGTGTTCTGCTAGGAACTCGGCCACCCACTCGTAGCCCGGCTCGTTGACGATGGTGGCGTTGAGCCGGTCCATCACGCGTCGCGGCTGGTCGAAACCACGCACCGCTTCCACCAGCCGCCGGAAGTCCGGGATCATCTCGGGCGTGCCCCCAGTGAGGTCGAGCACCGGGATATCCGTCTTTTCGAACCAGTGGAGGATCTTGTCGATGGTCTCGCCGGTGACGATCTCCTTGCGCGACGGACCGGCATTCACATGGCAGTGGACGCAGGTCAGATTGCATAGTTTACCGACATTCAGCTGCAAAATTTCTGGCCTCGACCGCCCCAGCGGGGTGTTGGAAGCGTCGAGGGCGATGTCAAATTCGTTGCGTAGGCTTACCATGAAGTGGGTTATTATAAAGCTGAGAGAGATTTGTAATACCAATATTCCGCCGATGTGGCAGATTTAGAGGAATTCAGAGTCCTAACGTGCCACCCGCACTCCCGGACGCACCCAACGTACACCCGTTAGTAATAGAAAGATCCATACTCATGCAACCATTCCTTAGCTCCGTCGGGGGCACCCTCCTTATCGTCCTCGGCGTTCTCGCCGTCTTCGTCGTCTTCTTCATCATGTGGGCGATCGGCACCTTCAACTCGCTGGTCGAGCTCCGAAACCGTGTCAAGAACGCCTTCTCGCAGATCGATGTGCAACTCAAGCGGCGCTACGACCTGATCCCGAACCTCATCGAGGTGGCGAAAAAATTCATGGCGCACGAGCGCGAGACGCTCGAAGCGGTCACCCAGGCGCGCAACCTCGCGCAGTCCGCCGCCAAATCGGCCGACCCGACCGATTCCGGGAGCATGGAGAAGCTGATGTCGGCAGAGGCTGGCCTCGGTGGCGCACTCGGCAAGCTCATCGCTGTCTCCGAGAGCTACCCTGACCTGAAGTCGAACGAGAACATGATGCAGCTACAGGAGGAACTCACCACGACCGAGAACAAGGTCGCGTTCTCGCGCCAAGCCTACAACGACTCCGTGCTCGGTTACAACAACAAGCGCGAGTCGTTCCCCGCGAGCATCATCGCCAACATGAAGAACTTCAACCCGGCTACCTCTTACGAGGTCAGTGACGAGGAACGCGAAGAGGTCCGCAAGGGCGTTGACGTGAGCTTCGACTAGTTCCGAAATGGTGGCTAACCATGCACCATTGCAAAGACTGCCACGCTGAAGTCGGCTGGAGAGAGAAGCGTTGTCTGCGGTGCGATTGCACTGAGCGGATGTCGAAATCTGCCGAACACTGGAGCGAGCGTCTCCTGGGAGGCTCTATTCTCCGGGGGCGTCCAACATTCGCCATCATCTACATGATTATTTTTACGATAGTTGCCGTGTTGGCGTGGATCTTTAACTGGTAGATGGTGTAGCTGACGAAGCCGAACATGGACTTTTTTCAAAGCCAAGACCAAGCGCGCAAGAAGACGAAACTCCTCGTCTTCTACTTCGCGTTGGCGGTGGTCGCCATCGTCTTCGCGATCTACTCGCTGCTCGTCCCCGTCTTAAAAATGAACGGAAAGAGGACGCAGACGATGCAGGATTCTTTCGGGGAGCGCCAGCAGTTCACCAAGCCGAGCCGCAACGGCTACTTCCACCTAGACTGGTTCCTGATGGTCGCGGCCAGTGTCACCGGCGTGATCTTTCTCGGCAGCGCCTACAAGAGCCTCGCGCTCACTGCCGGTGGCGAGGCGGTCGCCCGCAGCATCGGCGGGCGACGCATCGACCCAAACACTGGCGACGCCGACGAGCGCAAACTCATGAACGTGATCGAGGAGATGGCGATCGCCTCTGGCGTGCCGGTCCCGGAGGTCTACGTGATGGACAAGGAGCCAGGGATCAACGCCTTCGCTGCGGGCAAAACCTACAGCGATGCGGCGATCGGAGTCAGCCGCGGCGCGATAAGATTGCTCAACCGCGACGAGCTGCAGGGCGTGATCGCGCACGAGTTTAGCCACGTGCTCAACGGCGACATGAAGCTCAACCTGAGGCTGATCGGTGTGCTACACGGCATCCTCGTGCTGGCGATCCTCGGCAGGATCGCCCTGCGCGCGGGCGCCTACTCGGATGACAGGAAAGGCGCCGGCGTCGCGCTGATGGTGCTCGGCCTCGGGGTGCTTGTCATCGGCTACATCGGTGTCTTCTTTGGCCACCTAATCAAGAGCGCCATCTCGCGGCAGCGCGAATTTCTCGCCGACGCTTCAGCGGTGCAGTTCACGCGCAACCCAGATGGCATCGGTGGCGCGCTGAAGAAGATCGGCGGCCTCAGCTACGGCTCGAAACTGGTCGACCCGCATGCCGAAGAGATCAGCCACATGTGCTTCAGCAACGCGCTGCCGCCGTCGATGCTCAACTCGCTGGCAACGCACCCACCGCTGCCAGATCGCATCAAGGCGATCGACAAGGGCTGGGATGGGAAATTCATCAAACCGAGACTCCCCGACGTCTCCTCCTCGATGCCGGACGACAAGCACTCCGCCAGCGCCGCTGCCGGGCAAAATCCGATCTTACAGATCCCCGGCATGGGAGGCCACGCACCAATCATCGGCGCGATCACAGCTGCGGCCGCGATGGAATCGATCGGTCAGGTCACCCCCGAGAACCTCCGCAACGGACAGCAGATCCGCGGCAGCCTGCCGCCCGAATGGCTCAACGCTGCCCACAATGTCAGCGGCGCCCAGGCGCTGATCTTCTCGATGCTGCTCGCGCAGGATGACAACACCCGCAGCGATGAGCTCACCATGCTGCGCAACACAACGGACGCGCTCACCTTCAAGATGGTGGTCGAGTGGCAGGCGGGGATCACCGAATTGCAATCGTCGCAAAAAATCGCGCTCATCGACCTCTGCATCCCAGCGCTCAAACGCCTCCAGCAGGACGAGTATGAACGCTTCCTCGACATCATGCGCAAGCTGATCGAGAGCGATGGCCGCGTCGATCTGTTCGAATTCATGCTGGAGCGAATCGTACGCCGCCACCTCGATCTATTCTTCGTCAAGAAGCAGCAGTCGAAGGTGCGCTACACGCAGACCCGCGAGCTCGAAAAGGAGGCCTCGGTATTGCTCTCTACCCTCGCGAACTTCAGCTCGCGAGACGCGGAGAAAATTCACCACGCCTACCGCGAGGGTGCCAGAGAGATCGAGTTGGAGATCGGCGGCGAACTGCCGATGGCAGACGGTAGGGACTGCGGGCTGCAACAGATCGGCGCGGCACTCGAGAAATACGACACCGCCGCCCCAATGGTGAAGAAGACGCTGCTCTACGCGTGCAGCAGGGCGGTCATGGCAGACGGCAAGGTGGTGGGTGACGAAGCAGAATTGCTGCGTGCCATCGCCGACACCATCGGTTGCCCCATCCCGCCTTTCGTGCAAGCAGCCTAGCTGGGTAGCGTCGGCAGGAGTGCCGGTGCCTCTGAATCGTCGGCAGGAGTGTCGAGGCTATTTGATCGGCGATGGTGCGCCTGAAGCGATCTTCGCAATCCCGGAAGTTCCCGCCCTGCCAGCTCCCAGTCCTCATCCAGATCTCCTCAGGTAGGCAGATCCGCCACGCCATCCGCATCGCGGATCGCTAGCTGGCACGGTCGCCAATCACGGGGAAAACCCTATAAAATCGTGTATTTTCAGAAATTCCGAAACTTGGCACGGCAGATGCTTTCTTTTGTTTTTAAACTTCCGGCGCCCTCTGCGCACCACTCGGAAAGAACCTAAGAACCAAAGCATGAAATTGACCAACCACCTCAGAAAGCACCTTGGCCTCCTGGCCGTCCTACTCACCACGTTCCTTATTTCCGCGAACTATTCACCGGCACAAGATCTCAGTTCTGAGGACTATGCCGTTACCGCAGAATTGTTAGAGGACGGCGAGGCCGCAGATGCGCCTGGCCAGAAAATCTACAAATACCTGCAGCTCGGCGGCGATAAGTCCGCACTCACACCCGAGCAACTGCTGGCAGCCGAAGGCTACTACGACCGATACATGGATGCGCCATTTTTCGGACTCAGTAACCTCTGGGTGCTGCTCTGCGCGTTCCTCGTGTTCGTGATGCACCTCGGCTTCTCCACTCTGGAATCCGGGCTGACCCAATCGAAGAACACGGTCAACATCCTGTTCAAGAACGTCTTCATCATCAGCTCCGGACTGATCCTTTACTGGCTCTGGGGATTCAACGCCATGTATCCCGGCGACGGCTGGGCGATCGGTGACATCTTTGCCATGGGATCACCATGGGACGGTGGACCAGCAGACAACGGTGATCTCACCTACGGCGGCACTGGTCTACTGATGACCGGCTGGACCGACTTCCTCTTCCAGGCCATGTTCGCTGCGACCGCTGCGACCATCGTCTCCGGCGCTGTTGCCGAACGCGTCAAACTCGGTTCGTTCATGATCTTCGCTGTGCTGCTTGTCGGCATCGCTTACCCGATCACCGGCGGATGGAAGTGGGGCGCAGGTTGGCTCGACGATATGGGCTTCTACGACTTCGCTGGCTCATCGGTCGTCCACGCCTTCGGCGGATTCGCCGCACTCGCTTGTGTCCTCGTCCTAGGACCGCGCAAAGGCAAGTTCACCAAGGGTGGCATCAAGCCAATCCTCGGTAGCAGCATGCCATTGGCAACGATCGGTGTCTTCCTCCTCTGGCTCGGCTGGTTCGGGTTCAACGGTGGGTCAGTATTGAATGCCACCCCGAGCACGATCTCCTACGTCTGCGTCACCACGGCACTCGCCGCGGCCGCTGGGGCACTCGCCTCGATCGCCTTCTCATGGATCGTCCTCAAGAAACCTGATCTGTCGATGGCGCTCAACGGCGTCCTGGCTGGCCTCGTCGGCATCACCGCCGGTGCTGACTCCGTCGGGGTCTTCCCATCGATCTTCATCGGTGCCATCGCTGGTGCGCTCGTCGTCTTCGCCATCACGTTCTTCGACAAGATCAAGATCGACGATCCGGTCGGTGCCATCTCCGTTCACGGGGTTTGCGGCATCTGGGGAACACTGGCCGTCGGCCTACCGTTCTTCCAACTCGAAGGTGTCGAAGTGAACCTGGTTACCCAGCTCATCGGGACGCTCTCCATCGGAGCATTCGCCTTCGTCTTCTCGTTCGTGGTCTTCACCATCCTCAAGGTCACCATCGGTGTCCGCGTCGATGCGGAAACTGAGGCCAACGGACTCGACATCGAGGAGCACGGTGCTCCTGCCTACTCCCACATGCCAATGAGCTAGTCTCAACTTCAACCCTAATTTGCAGAGGGAACCCGGTCGCGGTGGGAGCATTTAGCTCCCGCCGCGGCCTTTTTCTTTTTACGGTGGCCACCTGCTTGCGTCAGACGGTGGCGGCACTAAGTTCCCGCCGATGTCCCGCTCCCCCTACCAGCGCAAACTCGCCGCCCTCTCCCGCGATCGCTCGTTCCTGATTCGTGCCGCCATCGTCATCATCACAGTCTGCGTGGTGCTCGGCTTTGTCGCCAGATCGCTCCCCAAGGCCGGCTTCGATGCAGAACAGGCGCAGCAGGCACTGGTCGAACACGTCATCTCCTACGATTCGCAGCGTGACCGCAGCGAGTTCGCCGACCTGCTCCTCGAGCGCGGCGAACCGACCCCAGAGGCGATCGCCCTCTACATCCCGTTTTTCGAAACCTTCGTGCACCGCAACCTCGCACCGAGGGCGAAACGTTCGAAGCAGGACTTGGAACTGGAGGTTCAACCTATCCACGGCGTCACCCTCGCCATCGAGGACTACTCGAGGAAAGGATTCCTAGACGCCGAGCAGCACGCGCTGTTCCTCGACTACGCCAACGCCCTCTTCGACAGCGGCACCGAAAAAAAGAAAGCCATCGAGTCGCTGCGCATGCAGGCGGAAGCCGAGCAGGCACCGCGATTCGCCAACGAATTCCTCGGCCACGTGCTCACGCGCGAAAGCGCTACCCGGGTCGAGGCGATCCCCTACTTCAGGAAGGAGATCGTCGCCTACCCACGCTCGGATTTCGCCCGCTTCCGCCTGCTCGACCTCAACCTCTCCCTCGGAAAAAAAGACGAGGTGCGCACCCTGCTGGAGGCCGATAGCTTCCGCAAACTGGTCTCTCCGAGATACGCAGTGCAGCTCGGCACCCGCCTCCCCGACCTCGGCTTGCTCGCCTCGGGTACCTTCCGACTAGAAACCGAGATCTTCTCGAA
>JBLHKE010000239.1:0-10294 GCA_047619485.1 Verrucomicrobiales bacterium
CAGCCAGCAACATCTCATCGATCGCCATTTGCAGCGCTCCTTCAAGTGGTTCGTCGCAGTGAAAATAGACTATTTGGTTAAAAATCGGAGGCATCTTCAATGCGACTACCAAGACATTTTTTGACCGAGGATATTCAAAATTATTAGTATTTTAAAGAATTCAGGATCGAATCAAACCATTATGATAAAAAAACTGACTAGAAAAACTTGCACAACCTAGACTGGTAGGCTAATATTCAACTTCTACACGAAGTTAGCATTAGTTGACTTTTTTATGTGTTGAGGGGATACGAGGTGGCACCAGCATGCTTAGGGTTGAGGTTCAAATTGCTGGTGCCGCCTCATTTTATGTACTGAATCGGCTCAGGATGAAATCGAAAACCGCTGTGCGACTCCTATCGATTGGTATTCTCATCCTCTTTATCAGCACCGCTCTGATGCAGGCCAACAAGGCAGACGACCCCAAGCTCTCCCGCGTCGAGAACGCCCGCTTACGCGCCAAAGTAAAGCTGGCACCCGAGCTGGAGAAGAAGAAACTGCTGCTCGGCAGCCAGGTGTTCATGCGCATTTTCAAAGAGTCCAAAGAGCTGGAGGTGTTCCTCGAGAACCCGTCGTCAAACAAATTTGACCTGCTTAAAACCTACAAGATCTGCACCTTCTCAGGCAAACTCGGTCCGAAACAAAAACAAGGTGACCGCCAGGCGCCGGAGGGATTTTATTTCGTCCCGCGGGGGCGGATGAACCCGCAGAGCCGCTACCACCTAGCCTTCAACCTCGGCTACCCGAATGCCTACGATCGCGCCCATGGTCGCACCGGCGACTACTTGATGGTGCACGGCAACTGTGTCTCGATCGGTTGCTACGCTATGACCGATCCGCTGATCGAGGAGATCTACACACTGGCGGACGCCGCCCTAACAAAAGGACAACATTATTTCCGCGTGCACTGTTTTCCATTCCGTATGACCAACGAGAGGATGGCGAAGGCGGAGAAATCTGATTCCGAATGGCTGCCTTTCTGGAAGAACTTGAAAGAGGGTTACGAGCTGTTCGAGAAGGAGCTCATCCCACCGGATGCAAAATTCTCGAAGCAGCGCTACATTTTCACCAGCGGGAAACGGTGACATGGCGTTGACGGCGAGTCGCTGACGGGCGAGGTTCCAGCGTGCCCTCAAAGATTCCCCATCCTCTGGCGGCGGTCATCTCCCCCGCCCTTCTACTGCTCTTCTTTTACCCTAACCTAGCGCTTGCCCAACTCGGGTATTCACAGTTGAAAGCTGAACAGGGTGCTAACCTGGCACCGACCTCGGGCTCGAGGCTGGTCTACATCGCGGAAGAATCGAATGGCTGGCGCTACTGGACCGGCGATCTCGGATCACCAAGCAGCGACTGGCGCCTGAGCTCTTTCGTCGAACCAGCAGCATGGCAGAACGGGCAAGCTTCCATCGGTTACGGCGACTCCGATGACAACACGTCGCTGGGCAACATGCGCAACAACTACACTTCGGTCTACCTGCGCCACCAGTTCAGCATCGCGCCCGGCGGCGTGCCCGCGCTGCTGCACCTCCGACTTTATGTCGACGATGCCGCGATCGTCTGGCTCAACGGGATCGAGATCGCGCGCGCGAACGTGACCACACTCGCCCCCGGCAACGGCTCGACCGCGACCACGGCGATCAACAACGCGATCTGGCAGGATTTTTTCATCGCCGGCGCAGGCGCCATGGTGCTGGAAGGAACGAATACGATTGCGATCCACGGCTTGAACGCGACCTCGAACAGCAGCGATTTCTCGATCGATATCGAACTCGCCAGACCGCGATTAGACTTCGGTCAGGTAGAAGCAGCCAGCAGTGGCAACTTCATGCCGAGCCCGCTCCCTTCAAGCGAGACCCCGGCTGTCGGGTTCGAGTTCCAAGGCTCGGGGACGCTGAGCGACAAGACCTTCGAACTGCGATCG
Source organism: Verrucomicrobiales bacterium (assembly GCA_047619485.1). GTDB lineage: Bacteria > Verrucomicrobiota > Verrucomicrobiia > Verrucomicrobiales > DEV007 > JBLHKE01. Next base: position 1,961 of record JBLHKE010000239.1, read on the forward strand.
GTCGGGGCAGACCTGAGCTACGGCGCGTCTTCCCACGCGGGGAACGTCGCCACCTATTCCTATCGCAGCAGCCAGTTCCCGGGATTTTTCCTAACAAACATCAAATGCTGGAGCGCAGGGGATTTCGTCAATGACGGCATCATCAACTCGGGCAATGTCGCCCCTGATGCGAGTTTCACCCAGATACAGAACCATTCTTGGATCTCCACGGGTGGCACCGACGCGGAGTTGAACGATGCCATCCGGCGCTTCGACTACATGGCGGCGCGCGACAAGGTGCTGTGTGCGATCGGCCTGAACAACGGATCAGACAAAGTCGTCCCGCAAGTCTGGGGCTGCTCCTACAATTCGATCGTGATCGGGCGGGTCGATGGCGGCCACAGCCGCGGTGGCACCGTGATAGGCGTCGACGGGCCGGGGAGGATCAAGCCTGATCTGGTCTCACCAGGATCAACCAACGCGACGAGCTACAGCACCGCCAACGTCAGCGGGATGGCTGCCCTGCTCTTGGGGCATGCTTACACCCACCCGGAACTCAGCGCGGTGTTCAACCCGGAGGTCAATAAGGCGATCATCATGGCCGGAGCCAGCAAAACGGCAGGTTGGTCGAACAGCAGCAGCCAGCCGCTCGATCAGATTTTAGGAGCCGGCACAGCGAATATTCTCAACAGCTTTGATCTCCTGGTCGCCGGGGAACATGGGGCCGGTGCGTCGCCCGTGCCAGCCAGCGGATGGGACTATGCTGAGATCAATCCTACTAGCGATACGAAATACACGTTCCTCATTCAGGAGGAGACAACCGCCCGCACGCTGTCGGTGATTCTCACCTGGTTCCGACAGTTCGGCCCCAACCCAGAGGCGAACGGCTTCGCAGACCTCCCGACTCTCGCAGATTTCGAGCTGAGACTTTACCAATCCCAAGGTGGCGCGCTGGGGAATCAGATCGCGCTCAGTGATAGCGCGATCGACAACGTCGAACACCTCTACCTCGAAAATCTACCTGCTGGAGAATACACGCTGACGATCGCGACCGACACGCCGAGCCCGTATGCGATCGCCTGGCAGACTCGCGCGGACGGTGTCCCTGAGGTCGTGCTCGATAACATCGCTTCCGGATCGGGAGCGGTGACAGTGAATTTGGAAAACCTCATCACCGGTGTAAGTTACACGCTCCAGTACTCGGTCGACCTGAGTAACTGGTCAGACCTCTACGCAGTGACCGCCAGTTCGGAAACCGAGACCTTCACCCAGGTGGCGATGCCGATCGGTGCGACACGCGGCTTCTACCGCATCGTCTGGACGCCTTAGCGCTTCTTCGGCAACCTGCGGGAATTGTAGGTTTCGCTAGGGGAGAACAGCCATCCGGGATCCGCGCTGATCAGTTCGTAGGACTCGAGCAGGAACTCCGGCAGGAACATGTTGGCGTTCGGGTCATAGACGGTGTCGCCGGTGTAGCGACCAATGAGCTTGTACTGGTAATTGTGGTCGAACCCATAGCCGTGGGAGCCGCGCGGGAGCTCCGGAAGGCGGTCGGGCGTGCGCTTGAGATCTTCGTTCACGACGACGAGCCGCGACTTCTCCCAAGATTCACCGGGGCGTCGCACATAGCCCCAGAAGCGGGTCTTCTCGACAAAGTAGCGACGGCCGATGTAGTGGTTGCCGCGCGGCTCGGCATTAATAAGCGCCATCTGCGCCTCTTGGGCTGGCGAGAGATTCCCCTGGCATGAAACACCGCAACACGCGGAGGCGAGCGCGAACACGACAAGTAGAATTCGGGAGGCTGACATGCTTCCAACCGTGGACGACACGCGTGATTCTGCAAAGGACAAATCCCTCCTTAGGAAATGCTGAAAATTATAGATCTTTCGCCCCGACCACTACCGCTTGCCGAACTTGTCGCTGGCCTTCGCCATGAACTCCTTCTCCTTATCGGTCAGGCTCTGAAATCCCTTCGCGCTGATCTTCTCCAGAAGCTCGTCGACCTGCCTGTCGATCTCCGCCTTGCTGCGGCCGACGACCGACAGGCTTGACCGCTTCTTCGGCCCCGACTTCTTCTTTCCGCCGCCGGAACCCAATTTGATCGGGCTAATCTTGCTGAAGATCGGCGCGAGCTTCAGGTTCCATTTGAAGTAGAGGAAGCCGAAAAGCATCCCACCAAGGTGAGCTGCATGAGCAATCCCTTTCTCGTATTCTTTGCCAGTGAGAGCCGCTAGCGCCGGCATCAAGTCCATCACTAGAAGGAACAACACCAGCCAACGTATCTGCACACGCAGGACGAACCAGAGCAGGATCTCGCGACGCGGATTGATGCAGGCGAAAAGCACCAAAACCCCCATCACCGCCCCGGATGCACCGATCGCTGGCACGATCGATCCCGTGATCATGTCGAGAAGTAAATAAGCAAGGGATGCCACCAGGGCCGCGATCAGATAGAACGCGAGGAACTCCATCGAGCCATAGCGCCGTTCGAGTTCGCGCCCGAACATCACGAGGAACAGCATGTTGAAGACGATGTGAAAAAACTGACCCGTCGAGTGACAGAATGCACTGGTGAGCAGACGCCAGACTTGACCATTGAGGACCGTGTCTAGGCTGAGGGCAAGCCAGCGAGTTACCGGCGACACCTGCCCATGTGCCCCAGTGGTGAACAACTGCAACAGGAACACCGCGATGTTGATCGCCAGCAAAGCCTTGATGACCGGCGGCCAAGCACCGCCGTCCCCACCAAGAAAACTTTGACCTTGTGATTGCCGGATATAATCGCGGTTGTCTAAACCCATAGGCACCTAACTAACACCGCCATCTCGGGGCGGGCAAGTGTGGGATAAGGGGGCAAATTCGTAGACTGGAGCTCCAGAGGCTGTCTACCGAAGTGTAGGCCGCTCAACGCTGGTAGATCGGTAGGTAGTTGTGGTGGATCGAGAGGCTCAGCAAGGCCAGTGAGGTCGAGTAGATCGTGCCGGCACCTTGGCCTTCGCCGCTTTTCCACGAACCGTCTCGCGCCTGGCGTTTGAGCATTTCCACTGCGGTCTTCTGCTTGCTGGTGCTGGCGAATTCGCCACCGCGCTGCGCCATGCCTTGGGCGTAGTAGTAGGTGCCGTAGAAGAACCACTCGTCGCCCCAGCGCGGCCCGTTCTCGAGGAGGTAGTTTGCGGCGCCGATCACTTCGGGGGCTTCGTACTGGCCGCAGACTTGCATTGATAGCAAACCTTCGGCGGTGGTGGAAAACTTATGGGCGCCGCCAGCCTCGTAGCCGAAGCCGCGGTTCTCGTCGATCGGTTTGCCGTCTTTGTAGCGTGAGTAGTAACAGTTACGCACATACTGGACGCCGCTCTCGATCGCTTCGGTCGGCACCTCCAAACCGGCGTTCTTCGCGGCGCGCAATGCCATCAGTTGCCAGACCGTGACCGACAGATCGGAGTCGGCCTGACCCGGCTCGTAACGCCAGCCGCCCTGGTCTTTACGGCTGCGCTTCACTTTCTGTGATCGCAGGATCAGGTCGATTGCGCGCTGGCAGCTGTCGTGCAGCTTGTAATCCATCTCTTCGTCGACACCCATGCCAAGCATCTCTGCGAGCATCAGCGTGATGATGCCGTGGCCGTACATGCGCGATTGGTCGGCTTTGCCGAAGTAGCCATCGTGCGGGCTGTCCTTGTCCGTGAACTGGTGGCGTTCATCGAGGACGAATTCCAAGGCCTTGCGCATCGCCTTACCCTCGTCGGTCGGGTCGGTCGGCTGGTGGCCGATGGATGCTAGCCCCATGATGGCGAGCGCCGACATCGTCACCCCCTGCCTCGGCGTTTTGTCCTTGTTCTGGCGATCCATGCGGCGGAGCTCTTGGAAGCAGCCGTTGGGGAACTGTTGGCTTAGCAGGTACTTGGCCGCACGCTTGCAGGATTCTTCGACCTCAGCAGTGGTGACCCGCTCGTCGTCAGCTCGCGCGGTGCCGATCGGAAGGGCGAGGGCGATGACTAGGAGCAAAAACGTAGCGTAGGCTTTAGCCTGCGACCGCCTCCACATTCCCGTCTTCTGAGGGCCTGTGCTTTCATGGGCACTGAGAGAGTCTGGCGTGTCGGCTGAGATCGTGGCCATGAGCGGACGGGAATGCCGTCTCTGACGCAGGCTAAAGCCTACGCTACGATGTTGATTGGTGTGGGTCGATCTCATGGCTTCTTTTTTCGGGCTCGGTCGGCGATCGCCTTGTAGTAGCTCTCGACCGCGCTGCGGTATTCAGGGGCAACGCTCTGGCGTTGGGCTTCGATGATGTCTTTGGCGACTTTTGGTGGCAGCTTCGCCCAGTCTTCACCAACGCTAGCGCCATCGACATTCGGGGCAGTGGCGCCCGCAATGGTTCCGTTCGCGCCCGGCTGGAGTTGCGCCCCCTGCTGGGTCTTGGATGGCTGGCCGGGCTGGGAGGCTTGTGCCATCGCTTGTGCCATCGCTTGCTCTTCGGCTGACGGTCCGGGTGGCGAACTCATCTCGCCCTGGGCGCGGGCTTGCGCCATCGCCTGCGCCTGAGCTTGTGCCGCACTGGCGAGTGCCTGCTGCGCCGCGGCCTGTGCTTGGGCTGCCTGTTGTTGCGCAGCTGCTTGCGCCTGCTGGGGCTGCCCTTGGGATGGCGCGGCCGCCTCCTGTGCGACCATCATCTGATCCAACGAGTCGAGTGCCTGCGCGAGCATCTGCGCTTGCGCGGCCTCGCTCGGGCTGAGGTTTTGGCTCGGGCTCGGGCTCGGGCTCTGCGGCATCGATTGAGATGGCGACTGCCCTTCTGCGGGCTCCCCCTGTGGCTCCCCGCTAGGAGATGGCTGCGCCGCCTGCGACGCTGCAGCCATTGCTTGGGCTTGCGCCTCAATCGCGGATTCGGCCGCCTCGGCGCTCTGCGCTGCTTGCGATGGGCTCTGGCCCGCTTGCTGCATGGCTTCGAGGGCCTGCGCGGCTTCACCTTGTTGGGCGAGTTCCTGCGCAGCCTCCCCCATCTGCGCGAGCGATTCAGCCGCGGTCTCATCTCCGAGGCGTTCCTCGTGCCGCGCTGCCCGCTCGACCGATTCGCCAGCTTCGACGACGCTCTCGTTGATCGATTCCTGTTGCTGCGCCGCCTGGTTCATCGCCTGTTGAGCAGCTGGCTCCTGTCCGGCCGGCGTCGCAAGCGGTGGCGTATTATCCGCATTGGCGAGCTGCTCGCCGACCTGTGATTCCTGTTGCGCTGCCTGTGCCATCTGCTCAGCAGCCTCGGCGACCATGCTCTCGCTCAGCTCCTGCAGCGCTTCCTGCATCGCCGGGTTCTGCGCGAGTTCCTGCTCCAACGCTTCCAACGCCGCCGCCGGATCCTGTTCCGCAGTTGCCATCATCTCCGCCAGGTTCTCCGCCCGCGCGAAGGCCTCATCCAGCGTCTCTTCGACACCGAGTTCTTGCTCCATCTCGCGCAAAGCTTCGCGCGATTGCTCCGCCAGCGACTCTCCTGCCTCGACCCCCTCCAACTTGTCGGCCAAATCATTGAGCGTCTCGGCCATCTCCCCCTGCTCATTCGCGGCTGCCTTGAGTGCTTTCGATTGCTGCTGCGGTTGCTGCGAGGCGGCGGCTTGCTCGAGTTGCTCCCGCACCTGCTCGGACTCTGACTGAGCGAGTTGCGCCGCGGCGTCGTCTGCATCACGCGCACGCTCACGCCCCTCTTCGCTGAGGAAGTCTTCCGCGTTCGCCTCGTGCCGCAGCGCGTCCATCGCCTCCTCCAACCTCTCCGCTGCCTGCTCGTTTTCCGCAAGGATCTCCTGTGCCTGCTGGGCGATCTCACCCGCCTCGCTAGCCTCTGCACCTTGCGCCTGCTCGGCGAGTTGCTCCGCAGCCTGTTGCTGCTCCCCCACCTGCTCGGCCAGATCACGCAGCATCTCCGGCACGCTCGGTGCCAGCTCCGCAACGTCTTCACGCGCTTGCTCGACCGCTGGTTCGACCTGCTCGGCGATCGCCTCCACCTGTTCTTGCAGCTTTTCCAAATTCTGCGCCATCTCCTGCGGCTGGCGGTTCTCGTCATTGCGAGCTTCCGCCTGTTCGCGCTGGCGCATCTCGTTCTCGAGCGCGCGCGACTCCTGGGAGTTCGCCGCCTGCTGTGCCTGCTTCTGTGCTTCGCGCGCTTCCGGGTCGTCGACTTTCTTCAAGTCCTCCGGCAGGTTCTTCAATTGCTCTTGGGCAACCTCCCACGCATCGGCGTTTTCAGCTGCCTCGGAGGCATCCGGCTTGCCCTGTTCCGATTGCTCCATCTCGGCCAGCGCTGCGGCTAGGTCATTGGCATTCTCGCCCGCCTCCATCGCCTCAACCGCCTCCTGTAGTTTCGCCAAATCCTGAGACACTTGCTGCGACTCCTCTTGGCTCTCGGCATCCTCTGCCCGATTGGCCAGATCGTCCAACGCGCGCGCAACCTGGTTCATGTCTGCAGCCTGTTGGGAATCGCCAACCGGTGACGCATCTTCGAGGTCCGCCAGATCCTCAAACTGCTCGGCGAGCGATTCTAAGCTGTCCGCCAGCTGCTCATTGCGCTCCTCGAGCTCCGCCTCTCTCTTCGCCAACTGCTCCGCGTTGGGATTCTCTTTCTCCCCCTCCTTCTCAATCTCACCGGCCTGCTTCGCCGCCTGCTCAGCTTGCTGCTTCGCTTCCTCGATCGCCTTCGACGCGGGCTCTTGCTTGCGGAACAAATCCTCGCGTGCCTTGTCCGCCAACTGCGCGGTCTGCTGTTCGAGCGCCTGTGTCTCGCGCACGACTTCCTCCAGTTTCTGCTCCATACGCTGCGCTTCTTTCGGCAGGTTTTCAGCAAAGTTTTCAGCCTCCAACGCCTCTTGCAACGCCTTGCCCTGCTCGTCCAACTTCTTCGCCGTCTGCTCGGCGTTCTTCTTGTAACCGTCCTCCAGCATCTCCGCCAAATCGCGCAGATCCTCCTCGACCGCCTCGGCACGCGCCGCGGCGACCTCCTGCTCTTCTTTTAATAACGCCGCCTCGGCCTCGGCATCTCGCGGCATCTCGCGTGCGTCTTTAGCAATCTCCTCCTGGCGCTCCTCGAGGTGACTGGCGTCATCAGCAGCCAGCTTCGCGTTGTCTTCCGCAGCGATCTTATTCATCACCTTCTGCAAATCCTCCGCACGGCTGGCGGCCTCCCAAGCTAGATGTTGCGGTCGTTGCTGCCCTTCTTTCGGCTCCTCCATCTCGCCTTTCGCCATCTCCTCGACCTGTTCTTTCAGACGTTCGAGATTCTGGTTTTTGAAATCTGCTAGTGCCTCAGCTGCGGCTTGCATCTCCTCGGCCTCGGCACGCGTCGGAGCTTCCGCCAACGCCTGCTTCATCACCTCGAAGGCCTGCTCGGCTTTGGCGTTGGCCTGCTCGGTCTCGTTCTGCGCACGCACCACCGCCTGCTGCTCCTGCGGGGATCGCTCCTCCGGCTGCTTCTTCATCGCCTCTTTCGCTTTCTCGACCGCATCCGCCATCTCGCGGGTCTCCTTGGCGACTTTCTTCAACTCGCCCGCGACATTTTTCTCTTTCTCCGCCCACTCGCGTTTCGCCGGATCGTCGTCCCAACCAGTCACGGCGAGCCGCACCGGCGTCGACTCCCCGACGTTGCCCTTCGAATCCACGCCGATCAATTTCAACACGAGCAGATCGCCCGGTTTGGCACCGATCCCGCGCAGGCTCCAGCGATGATCGATCAACTGTTCACGCCCACAATCTGTATGCAGCACCACCTCCCGCCAGTCGGAACGGTTGAGGCGATAGGCCTGCTTCACCTCGGTCAATTTCACATCGTCGCGCGCGTAGCCCTTCAACTCCAAAGTCGCATCATTGCGGATCTCGCGGTTGTTGGTCGGCTGGGTGATCTGCAGCTCCGGCGTCAGGTCGGGCACCGCGCGGATCTCGTAGTCGGGGCTGTGCTTGTTGGTAAACCCACTCTCCGCGGCCTCGAGGTGCACGCGGTAGAGGCTATGGTTCATCGTCACCGGGACGTCGGCAGTCAAATTTCCGTCGTCGTCAATCTCGAGTGGAATGGTCAGATCTTCGACCTCCACGGAGTCGCTCTTCAGGCGCAACTCGGCGACCGCGATCTCTTGGTCTGGCTTAAGCGACAGGCTCACCACCGTGCCCTCGATCGCCGATAGATCGCCATGATCTTCCTCGCGGATGTAGTCGGCGGTCTCGGTGTAGGACGGTTGCTTGTAGGTCTTCTTGAAGAAAGAAATCTTCGGCCGACCACGCGACTCGAGCGTGTGGAAAGTCGTGATCGCTCCACCTGAAGTGACCCGGTAGTCGACGTCCTTGCGCTTCACCGTCAGCGAACCGACGAACTCGTTGCCCCTCTCG
>JBLHKE010000240.1:0-10252 GCA_047619485.1 Verrucomicrobiales bacterium
AAGTAGGGGGTGAGGATCGATTCCAGATCACGAGTGGGCTCGATTTTTGCTTGGAACTCTGGCGTTAGTAGGTGGTTGAGCTCTTCGTAGGCTCGCCGGTAGCTGGCCAGGTAGGCGCGCTCGCGGTGGCCGGGGGCTTGGGTCTCGCTGCTGCCATACCAGTGATGCAGCATCATCGGGACGTTTTTTGGGCCGCCGAAGAGCGGGTCTCCTCCTTCACCGTTGAAGACGTGGCCGAACTCCTGCGCGACGATGCGGGCTAGCTCGAAATTTGGCAGCGCGACGGGGTCGCCGATGGGTTCATCGAGCGCGCGGATGAAGTCGTGTAGCCGGGGGATGAAATCGCGCGGTTCGATAGCGATCTCACGGTGGTTGGTCTTGCTGTGGGCGGCGACAGCAGCCGCGTATTCGAGCTCGTTTGGATAGTTTTTCCCGAAGTGGATCGCGAAGGTGTCGATCGGGCGGGATGATCGCTCGGCGAGCCGGGCGGTGACGATGGATGAATCGATCCCACCGGATAGGAAGACGGCGTACGGGTCGTCGGTGGGGACGAGGCGGTCGATGGCCGTGTCGAAAGTTTGATTGAATTCGTCGATCCAATCTGTCTGACCGAGAGGTGGGCTGCCGTCCTCTGGGAAATGGTAGCGTTGTGGCTCTGTTAGGGTCTTAGACTTTTTATCGAAGGTGACGAAGCTTCCTGGTGGGAGGGCGTGTAGGCTTTCGAGCATCGTCGACTTGCCGGGGATGAATGAGAAAGTCAGGAACTGGGCGACGGCGGCGGGGCGGAGTTGCCGTTGGAAGCCGGGGACGGCGAGAATAGCTTTCGGCTCTGAGGCGTAGAGTAGGCGACCATTGTGGATCGCGTAGTAGAGCGAGCGCCTTCCGGCGGCGTCGCGGGCTAGGTGGATGGCCTTATCTGTATCCATGCGGAGGACGAAACTGCCGCGCAGGAATTTCAGGAATGTGGGGAGGTCAGGGTGATCTGCTGCTGCGGATTTCTGACTTAGGCTGCCGGCGTAGAGGCAGGCTGGATCGAGCGTTTGTGCCGCACCGCGGTGGGAGAGTGCGGTGGACATCGCGGCATCGATCGCGGCATCCGCTTGGCCGCTGTAACCGTGGAGGGCGGCGAGTTTGTTACTCGCCATCGCCGTCGTCGCTGCACGATGTCTCGAATTCCATGCTCGTCTCGCCGGCGCTCCCGGATTGGAATGCCGTGAATGCGCAGTGGGAGGCGAAGGCACAGGTGGTCATGGTGGTGAGGGTGCCGAACGGAATCGTATCGACCGGGATGGTGTCGGATTTGAGCGATCGGCGGACATTTTTCAGCGATTTGATCTTCGGGACTAGATCGGGTGTCAGCCCGAGGTCGATGATGTCCGCTTCGTAGAGGTCGAAGAGTTGCGATTCGCGGACGCGGGTGATCATTGATTGGGAGTCGTGGCCAGAGTCGTGGAGGAGGTAGATGGTTGGTGGGTGTTCGCTGGCGAGGAGCGTTTGGATTTTTGGGATGAGGTAGTGTGGGTAGCCGTCTTCGCTGATGACGGCGGTTTTGGTGGTGACGTGGTAGCGGTTGAGCACCAGCCAATCGACCACTTCTTCGCGTTCGCAAATAAGCACCTGTTCGACACCGTAGTCGTAGATGTCGGGCTCATCGCACTCGGGTGGTGGCGAATTTAGCTCCGGACTGCGGATCAGTTTTCGCAGCGGAGGGCGTAGTTTTTGCCAACGTTTAAGGTGCTTGTTCCATTTTTTTCTAGGCAGTTTTGGGCGGATTCCGTAGTAGCTGCCCAGCGCGAGGATGAGCGTGAAGAGCCCGATGAACAACAGGACGCCGATCGGTGGGGAAGCACCGGAAAACAAGACGATGAAGGTGACAAATGCCACCATAACAAAGAAGATGAGTGGGATCAGACTGCCGCGGAGACGTCGGCAGGCGGCGGCGTAAAGTTGGTTCGCCGTGAAGTGGTAGGTATCGTTCGAGCTAGCACGGTGGACGGTGGCGAGGAATTTACCGTCGGTCGTCTGGTGGCGCTTCGGGTCGAAGACGAAATCGTAACCGCATTTTTTGCAGGTCATGCCTTGTCTCCCTCGTCGCTGATTGTAGTCACATGTGGGGCACTTCATTCTACTCGATGATGGTGCGGTTGACCATCGGGTGGGTCTCGTCGGTGGGGCCGAAATCGCTGTCCGGATGGAACGCGATGACGCGCAGGGCTTCGTCGCTGGTGTGAAAGCTGTGCGCGGCGTTGGCTGGGATTAGGAAAGCAAGCCCAGGAGTGAGCGCGTGGCAACCATCAGGGGTGACGCATTCTCCACTACCTGAGATGATGATGCCGGTGCGGAACGAGGGATGGGTGTGGCGCGTTTGCTCGGTGTGGGGTGGGATGTGCAGCAGGTTGAGACATGGATCGCCGAGGGTCACTGGTGGGATGAGGAGCGAGTCGGTGCAGCCGTCGATGTAGCGCAGCCTACCGAACTCTTCGACTGGGCCGCCGAGTAGGAAGAAGCTGTTATACCCGTGGCGCGAGGTGGCGATCCCGCGACCGCTTTGAATTCCGACTTCTCCCGGTAGGGAGAGATACATCCCGGCGGCTGCTTCGTGTGCGCGACCGGCAAACTGGATGATGGTGTCTTCCTCGATGTAGAGGAAGTGGCTTGCGTCCGGTGGAAGCAGTGCCGATCCGTCCCACCGTGTGAAGGTAGATGGGAAAATGTCGCCGGTGAGGTCGCTGAGCGTGCCTGCCTTCTCGGGTGAGTATGGGAGGAAGTCTGGCACGTTCTTTTCCCGCTGGTCGGGCGCTGTTGGGGTGGCGTTAATCGCGGATTGTGACTAGCAGGTCTTTGCTCTCGACGCTCTCGCCCGCGGCGACATGGACAGACTCGATGATCCCCGCACGCGGGGCGGTGATCGTGGTGAACATCTTCATCGCTTCCAAGGTGAGCAGGTTGTCGCCCTCTTCAACTTTCTCACCGACGCTGGCTGCCACGGCGCTAACCATGCCAGGCATGGGTGCCCCGACCTGGTTCTCGTCCTGTGGATCCGCCTGCGGGCGAGCCTCTTTGACGTTCTCGGACTGCCTGTCCTGGATGCTCGCGTGGCGTGGCACGCCGTTGAGGTCGAAGACCGCGAGACGGTTGCCGTGCTCGTCGGTTTTGCCGACGTGGATGTGCTTGATGAAGAGCGTTTTGCCTTCCTCGATGTCGACCGTGATCTCTTCCTCAGCCTGGAGTCCGTAGAAGTAGGCGGTTGTCGGTAGGACGGACACGTCGGTGTAAGTCTTCTTAAACTCGGCGTAATCGACGAACACTTTCGGATACATCAGGTAGCTCCAGATGTCGTCTTGGCTAGGCGTGCTCTTGAGCTTTTTCTCCAGTTCTGCGGCGACGACGTCGAAATCGACCGGGTCGGCATGCGCACCTGGCCGGTCGGTGACCGGGACGCGATCACCGAGGACGACCTTCTGTAGAGCGGCGGGCCAACCACCCATCGGCTGGCCGAGGCCACCGGCGAGCATGTCGATCACCGATTCCGGGAACGGCGTACCGGATGGGAGATTGAGGACGTCGGCGGGTTTGACGCCACGGGTGATGAGAAACATCGTCATGTCGCCGACCACCTTGCTCGATGGCGTGACTTTGATGATGTCGCCGAACAGTTTGTTCACCTCGGCATAGGTGCGGGCGATCTCTGGCCAGCGCGCTCCGAGCCCCATGGCTTCGGCCTGTTCTTTGAGGTTGGTGAATTGCCCGCCCGGCATCTCGTGGAGGTAGACCTCGGCAGTTCCAAACGGTGGCGAGGTATCAAACGGTTTGTAGAACTTGCGCACGTGCTCCCAGTAGTCGGAGAACTCGTCGAGCGTCTCGCGGTCGAGCTTGGTGTCGCGCTCGGTGTGTTCGAGCGCGGCGACGATCGAGTTGAGGTTTGGCTGTGAGGTCGAGCCTGACAGGGAGGCGATCGCGGCATCCGCGATGTCGACACCCGCGTCAGCTGCCTGGAGGATCGACGCGGCGTTGATGCCGGAGCTGTCGTGGGTGTGGAAGTGGATCGGCACCGACACCTCTTCGCGCAGCGCCTTGACCAGCTTGTGCGCGGCGTATGGTCGGCAAAGTCCGGCCATGTCCTTGATGCAGATCATGTGCGCTCCCATCTGGACGAGTTCCTTGGCGAGATCGACGTAGTATTTGAGCGTGTACTTGTCGCGCTTCTCATCGAGGATGTCACCGGTGTAGCAGATGGTGCCTTCGCACACGCCGTGGGTGTCGCGCACTGCTTCCATGGCGGCTTTAAGGTTGGGCGTGTAGTTGAGCGAATCGAACACGCGGAAGATGTCCATGCCCGCCTCGGCGGCGTGCTTTACAAATCCACGCACGACGTTGTCCGGGTAGTTGGAATACCCGACCGCGTTGGAACCGCGGAACAACATCTGAAAACAGATGTTCGGCACCGCCTCGCGCAACTGGCGCAGTCGATCCCATGGGTCTTCGCGCAAGAAGCGCATCGCACTGTCGAAGGTCGCGCCACCCCACATCTCAAGCGAGAACAGTTCCGGCGTGCGGCGTGCCACGGCGTCGGCGCAGGCGAGCATGTCGTAGGTGCGCACGCGCGTCGCCAGCAGCGATTGGTGGGCGTCGCGGAAGGTGGTGTCGGTGATCAGCAGGCGCTTTTCATCACGCACCCATTCGGCGAATTTCTCCGCGCCGAGTTCCATGAGTTTTTGCTTGGTGCCGGGTGGGGGCGTCTGCCCCTTGTCGAACGCCGGGCGGATCGCCGGCGGGATCGCGGCCTCGAGCTTGTGACCTTTCGAGTTCGGGTTCTCGTTGACGATGACGTCGCCGAGGAAGTTGATCAGCTTGGTGGCGCGGTCGCGGCGCGGGGTGAACTTGAAAAGTTCAGGCGTCTCGTCGATCAGGCGCGTGTTGGCCAGGCCGCTGCGGAACTTCTCGTTCTTAAGGACGTTCTCGAGGAACGGGATGTTGGTCTTCACGCCGCGGATGCGGAACTCACGGAGCGAGCGGTTCATCCGTTGTAAGGCAGTTTTGAAATCGGGGGCGTGGACCGTGAGTTTCACGAGCAGGGAATCGTAGAATGGCGTGATCACACTGCCAGCTCCGCCTTGGGCTCCGTCGAGTCGCACCCCGTGGCCGGCGGCCGATCGGTAGGTGAGGATCTGGCCGATGTCGGGCGCGAAATTCTGCTCCGGATCCTCGGTTGTGATACGGCTCTGAATCGCGACGCCATTGCGCGGGATCTCGTCCTGGGCTGGGATCAGCAATTCTGGGTCGGTCAGGGCGTAACCCTGCGCGATGAGGATCTGCGAGCGCACGATGTCGATGTTGGTGATCTCTTCGGTCACGGTGTGCTCGACCTGCACACGTGGGTTCATCTCGATGAAGAACCACTCGTTGGTCTTCATATCGAGGAGGAACTCGACCGTGCCGGCATTGTAGTAGCCAATCGATTTCGCAATGTGCACCGAGGCTTCGCACAGGCCTTTGCGGACGTTCTCATCGAGGTCGATGGATGGGGCGATCTCGATGACCTTCTGGTGGCGTCGCTGCACCGAGCAATCGCGCTCGTGTAGGTGCAAGACGTTGCCGTGTTTGTCGCCGAGGATCTGCACTTCGATGTGCTTGGCCTCACCAACAAAGCGCTCGAGGAAGACCGAGTCGTTGCCGAACGCTCCCTTGGCTTCCGCGCGTGCCTCGTCGAGTGACTCGATGAGTTTGTCGGGATCGTTGACCACGCGCATGCCACGCCCGCCGCCACCGAAAGCGGCCTTGATGATAAGTGGGAATCCAATCTCCGCCGCGACCTTGATGGCCTCGTCACGATCGACGACAGGATCATCAGTGCCGGGAAGCACTGGGACGTTCGCCTTGGTTGCAAGCGCACGCGCAGCGACCTTGTCGCCCATCATGTTTAGCAAGTTGTGGTCTGGCCCGATGAAGGTGATGCCATTGTCAGCACAGGCCTTGGCGAACTCTGCATTCTCGGAAAGGAAACCGTATCCGGGGTGGATCGCGTCAACGCCCTTGGATTTCGCCAGCGCGACAATGCCGCCAATATCTAGATAGGCACCGACTGGTCCCTTCGATTTGTCGAGCAAGTAAGCTTCGTCAGCTTTGAAGCGATGGACGGAAAAGCGATCTTCATCGGCGTAGATGGCGACCGTGCGCAGCCCCAATTCGGTGGCAGCGCGAAAGATACGAACCGCAATTTCAGAGCGGTTGGCGACGAGGAGTTTTTTGAAAGGCTTGATGTCAGGCATGTGATTAAATTCCCAATGGTTGAGAGTCCTTTATTTGAGCATAGATCCCACCGGAATGAAGGGAATTTCGCTGCCAGATGGCGACAATTCGGCTGTGGGGGAATTGGCAGAACCTACCAACTGTCAGAATGACAACGATTTCCATGTGTAATGGTGATTTTGAGTTCCAGGATTGGTCGAGCTGCACGAGTCGTTATCATGCTGCGCATTGCGAACCGTGATAATTGCGCGCAAGCGTTGGTGCCAAGGAGTCTAGGGCGTCTCAGCGCGTTACTGAACCCCTCGGGGCGAGACACTCATTGGCGTCAATCCGCCTCTGATTCACAGCGGAACTTCCGACAATCCCAGTCGCCGCAGGCGATGGCGTAACCTATTTGCAATCGAAGCCGAATCCAACACCAAGGCGGATAAGGCGATCATAGCGGGCTATTTAAGCCGAATCTAAGCCGCTCAGCACGACGGCGACGATTGCAACTCGAAGTGACGGCTATCGGCGCTAAGAATACTTGTTTCTATCCATTTTTCACGGCAAAGGAGGGGATGATAACCGATTCGAATCTGAAGCTGCACCACCTTGCCTTGGGGGCGCTCGATGTCGGATTGCTCGCAACCTTCTACTCTAGTGTTCTCGGGCTGCCCGAACTTGCCCGGCACCTTAAGCCGGAGACTGGGGAGTTACGCAGTGTCTGGCTCGAACTCGGGGCGGGAGCGGTCTTGATGATCGAAAAAACCGATCGAGATGCCCGCTATCAGACTCCTGAAATCGATTCTGGGCTGTTTTTATTAGCGCTGACGGCGTCGCCCGCAGAGGTGGAACGGTGCCACGACGCCCTTGGCGAGGCTGGTATCCAACCTGAGATCAGTAAAAAATTCACCAAATATTACCGGGATCCCGAGGGAAACCGCTTTGCCCTGAGCGTCTATGAGTTCGAGCGCTGATCGATCAAAATAAACGTTGCCAACTAGGCAATTTCCGCTAGTTTCTCGGCCCTATGGCCAGCAAGCTCGGAAAAACAAAAACTAGAAAATCAGCCGCTAAACGTTTTAAAATGACGGGTACCGGTAAACTAAAGCGTTACAAGCAGGGCAAGCGCCACCTTCTTATTAAGAAGAATGCTAAACGGAAGCGTAAGCTCGGCAAGGCCACTTTGGTCTCTGATGCCGATATGCCACGTCTCAAGAAGTGCATGCCTTACCTCTAGCCCGTTAGGAACACTCTCAACCGCCAGTCTTTTAGGCTGGCGAATGACTTCGCCGTCTAGCCCCCCGATATAGGTGGGGGTTTATGGAGCGAGTGAGATATCGAAGTCGAAATTAACAAACAGCCCGCTCAAGAGGAAAAACCCAACTCATGCCACGTTCCACTAACGCACCAGCAAGTCGCAAGCGCCGTAAGCGCATGCTCAAAAAAGCCTCGGGATACCGCGGCTTCCGCTCGACACACTACCGCTACGCCAAGGACGCCGTCCGCAAGGCGATGCTCTACGCCTACCGTGACCGTAAGAACCGCAAGCGCGTGTTCCGCAGTCTCTGGATCCAGCGCATCAACGCTGCCTGCCGTGCCGAAGATATTACCTACTCCCGATTTATGGAGGGCCTGAAGGCTCTCGATGTCGAACTCGACCGCAAGATCTTAGCCGACCTGGCTGTGAACGAGCCGGAAGCGTTCAAGGAGATTGCCGCTCAGGCCAAGGTAGGATTGGAAGAGAAGCGCAAGCAGCAAGCTGCCGAAGCTTCCTAGTTCGATCCGCCCGACTTCCGGGCGATCCACTCCAATTCTCACCCGTGCGCAGTCCTTCGGACTGTTCGCACGCATGTACCGGAAGTAGCATGGAGTGGCACTCCGTGCTCTGGATCTCAAGCACAGCAAGCTCTCTCCTGACCGTTTGCTGGCTTTACATCAATTCGCCGATTTCCCATAGATGAGTAAGCGTCAGTGGCTGAGTGGCCGCCCGCGGAGTGCCACTCCGTGCTAAAGAATTCCAAACCATGAAAGAACAACTCGACCAGATCCAGCAAGAGGCGCTCACCGAAGTCCCGGGGCTCACCGACCAGGCATCGCTGGATGCATTCCGCATTAAATACCTCGGCAAGAAGGGCGCGCTCACCGCCGCTAGTGCTGGGATGCGTGACGTCCCCAAAGAGGAGAAGCCCGCCATCGGGCAAAAGCTCAATGAGGTGCGCACCGCCATCACTGCTGCTGTCGATGAAAAATCGGCCGCACTAATCGCCGCAGATGATGCCAAGAGTGCTGGTGATATTGATGTGACGCTGCCCGGGCGATCGTTCCCGAAGGGCGCCCTGCACCCGCTCACGCAAATCCAAGATCGTGCGACGCAAATCCTGCGCCGCATGGGCTTCGCTCTGGCCAAAGGCCCGGAGATCGAAACCGAGTGGCACTGTTTCGATGCGCTCAACACGCCGGCCGACCACCCGGCGCGCAACGAGAAGGATACCTTCTACTTCGACGGTGGCAAACTCCTCCGCACACACACTTCCAGTGTGCAGATCCGCACGATGGAGGGCAATGCTCCACCCTTGCGTATCATCGCCCCCGGCAGTGCCTACCGCCGCGATGAGATCGACGCTACCCACCTCAGCAACTTCAACCAGCTCGAAGGGCTCTACGTCGATCGCAAGGTCACGCTCGGCGACCTCAAAGGCACGCTCGAGTATTTCTTCAAAGCGATGTTCGGCGAGAAGACCGAACTGCGCTTCCGTCCGCACTTCTTCCCATTCACCGAGCCGAGCTACGAGATCGACGTGAAACTCGTCGTCAAAGGCAAGTCCAAGTGGCTCGAGATGGCTGGTTGCGGCATGGTCGACCCCGCCGTGTTCGACGCGGTCAGCAAGACCCGTGAAGACGATGCCTTCGATCCCGACAAGGTCACCGGCTTCGCTTTCGGTATGGGCATCGACCGCCTCGCAATGGTCAAATGGGGCATCGAAGACATCCGCTTGCTGATCGAGAACGACACGCGCTTCCTGGCGCAGTTTGCATAATCTCATACCCACGAAAACAAGGAGCACGGGGCGTCTCGCCCCATGAGAACAATGAGCGGGCAAGACGCCCCTCGCCCCTTGGCGTAAATCCTAAATCCAATGAACGTTTCACTATCCTGGCTCAACGACCACCTCGACCTCGCCGGCAAATCGATCGAGGAACTTGATGACTTGCTCACCTTTTCCGGTATCGAAGTCGAAGGCCTCCAATCGCAACCTGACAACCTAGTCGTCGGGCAGATTTCCAGCAGCGAACCACACCCGGACGCCGACAAACTAAGCGTCTGCAAGGTCGACGACGGCAGCGGCACGCCGCGCCAGATCGTCTGTGGCGCGAAGAACTACCAGGTCGGTGACAAGGTGCCGCTGGCGCTTCCCGGCTGCCAACTCGCCCCCGATTTCAAGATCAAGGCTGGCAAACTCCGTGGCGTCCCGTCGGACGGCATGCTCTGCAGCGCCAGCGAACTCGGCATGCCCGACGAAGTCGACGGCCTGCTCATCCTCCCCGCAGACCTCGCTCCGGGAACGCCGATCGGCGATGTCTTTCCGCCAATTTTCGAACTCGAGATCACACCGAACCGACCTGACTGCCTCAGCCACCTCGGCGTCGCACGCGAGCTTTCGGTCCTGACCAAGCAATCGCTCAAAGGCGCCGACGCTCACCGCGATGCTGGCGTCGCAACGCGCACTGCGAATGATTCAGAGGTCGCGATCCGCGATCTCGAAGCTTGCCCGCTCTACACCGCGAGAAGAATCACTGGCGTCAAAGTCGCCGAGAGCCCAGCCTGGTTGAAACAGAAACTCACCTCGGTCGGCCTGCGTCCGATCAACAACATCGTCGACATCACGAACTTCGTGTTGCTAGAGATGGGGCAGCCGCTGCACGCATTCGACGCCGACAAGCTCGACGGCGGTATCGTTGTTCGCCCGGCTGCCGATGGAGAAAAATTCCTCGCCCTCGATGGAGACACCTACCCACT
>JBLHKE010000241.1:0-10188 GCA_047619485.1 Verrucomicrobiales bacterium
TGACGCGCTCGTTTCCAGAGTTTTCTGGGCTGCAGAGCATCGCCTGGGAACAGGCGACGCTAGCGCGATTCGATCTGGCGATCGTGGTCACCGCTCACAGGGCGATCGACTACCGCGAACTAGTCAACTGGGTGCCACTGATCGTCGATACCCGCAACGCGACCGCGGGAATCGAGGTGGACGAGAGAAAGGTCTGGAAAGCATGAGCGCTTACGGATCACTGTGCGAATCGCTGTTGGCCAGTCCGCGGACTTGGCTCGTCACTGGGGCGGCTGGATTTATCGGATCTCACCTGGTCGAAAATTTGCTTAAGCTCGGGCAGCAGGTGCGTGGGCTGGACAATTTTGCCACTGGGCGGCGCTCGAATCTGACAGAGTTGGAGGCGAACCTGTCGGCCGAGGATTGGTCGCGATTGAAGTTTATCGACGGTGATCTGCGCGATCTCCCTACCTGCCAGGAAGCTTGTAGTGGAGTTGATTACGTTCTGCACCAGGGGGCGCTCGGCTCGGTACCGCGTTCGATCGAGGATCCGCTCGCGAGCCACCAGAGCAACGTCAACGGCACCTTGAATCTGTTCCTCGCAGCGCGCGACGCGGCGGTGAAACAGGTGGTCTACGCATCGAGCAGCTCAGTCTATGGCGACGATCCGGATCTGCCCAAGGTCGAGAGCCGGCTAGGGCGCGTGCTTTCGCCCTACGCTGCGACCAAACTCATCGACGAGATCTACGCAGGTGTTTTCGCGAGCAACTACGGGCTCGGTGTCATCGGGCTACGCTATTTCAACGTCTTTGGCGCGCGCCAAGATCCGCAGGGTGCGTATGCGGCGGTGATCCCGAAGTGGGTCGATTCGATGCTGCGTGGCGACGAGATCTTTATCAATGGCGATGGCGAGACCTCGCGCGATTTTTGTTATGTCGACAACGTGGTGCAGATGAACCTGCTCGCGGCGACGACCGAAAATCCGCATGCGCGCGACCAGGCTTACAACGTCGCGGTCAACGCCCGCACCACCCTTACCGTACTCTACGGGAAACTGCAGGTGCTGCTCGAGGCGCGCAATCCTGGGCTCAAAATTCCGCTACCGACCTATCGGGATTTCCGCGACGGGGACGTGCGGCACTCCCTCGCGAACATCTCAAAGGCGAGCGAACTGCTCGGTTACCAACCAACCCACAGCATTGACCAGGGGCTCGACGAAGCGATCGACTGGTACTGTGCGAACATCTCATGAAGCTAACATTTGTTTTTCCATGTCTCAACGAAGAGGGGACGCTCGGCGGCTGCATTAAACAGGTGCAGGCATCGCTCGACCGCGCTGATGGGCTCGAGTATGAAATCGTGGTTGCCGACAACGGCAGCACAGACCGCTCGGCAGAGATTGCCGAGTCGCTCGGTGCGCGCGTCGTCTCGGTGCCGCTGCGCGGATATGGTGCTGCCCTGCAGGGTGGGATCAACGCAGCAAGGGCGCCGCACGTGATGTTCGCTGATGCCGATTCGACCTACCTGCTCGACGACGCGCTCGAACTCTACGAGAAGGCGATCGAGACCGATGCTGACATGGCGATCGCTTCGCGCATGACCGGAAAGATCGAAAACGGGGCGATGCCGACCTTGCACCGTCGCCTCGGGACTCCCGTTTTGACCGGGCTGATCAATCTGCTGTTCCGCGGCAAGCTTAGCGACTGCAATTCTGGATTCCGCTGCTTGAAGAAAGCATCCTACGAGAAATGGGACATCCGCTCGAACGGCATGGAGTTCGCCTCCGAACTGCTGATCAAAGCGTTGAAATGTCGGGCGAAGATGGTCGAGATCCCCTCCGGGTTAAACCGTGGACCCGAGGGACGCGAGGCGCACCTGCGCACCTGGCGTGATGGGATGCGCCACCTGCTGTTCATCTTTGCCGAGCGCCCGCAGCTGTTCGAGTGGCTCGGGTTGTTCATCCTCGGCGTCAGCTCGGTGTTGCAACTGATGGCGCTCCTGATTGGCCCGACGCAAATCCTTGGTCTGAACGTGTTCGACCTTCACAGCGAAGCTCTGCTGCTGCTCGCTGCGCTGACCGGAACGCAATTCTACTTGTTCAGTTGTGTGCTTTACCTGCGGGGGAAAGAGAAATCGACGGCGCTGACGCGAAAACTGATTGGGCTCGATGAAGGCGTGTTGTTCTTCCTCTTGCTCGCACTATTTGTCGGTGTGTTCCTGGTGGTGGCGAGCATCGTGGTGATCTGGATGAAAGCAGGTTTTGGCGGTATTGATCTGACCAATAGCCTGCTAGGTATCGTCCATTTCCTCAGTGTGCCGGGGATGCTGGCGATCGCGCTGCTCGGTATCCACGTGTTCAAGAAAACGACCGCTGACAACTAGGTGGGGATGAGGCTACTTTTCGTGTCGAATCTGTTCCCGGACTCAACGGAACCGATCCGGGGACTCGACAATGCCTGTCTGCTCCACTACCTAGGCGAACATTTTGATGAGATACGAGCCGTCGGTATTCGTCCGACTCTGAGCGGCCGTGGTGAATTTTTCGCCCGGGAAGAAGATGCTGCGCTTTCGCCGCAGTTCTGCACTGTCCCTTACATCCCAAAAATAGGCAGCCGCTGGAACCATCGTCTGATGGCTCGTTCGCTGGGGAAAGAGCTGGCTCGCATTCGGAAAGGTTTCGCTTTCGACGCAGTCTTGGGATCGTGGCTATACCCGGATGGGTGCGCGCTGGCGAGGCTCTCCGTGACGATGGGCTTTCCGTTCTGGCTGATCTGCCAGGGATCGGATGCGCATTCCTACCTCGACATGTCGGTGAGGCGTCGATTAATTGTCGCGGCGGCAAATCACAGCCGCGGCGTGATCACACGCAGTGGTGATCTTGCCAAGCGTCTAGGAGCGGCCGGCGTCGCCGAGGAGAAATTGCACCCGATTTACAACGGTGTCGATACGGAGACTTTCAAGCCGGCGCCGGATGCGGGTGCTGCGCGTTCGGCCTTAGGTCTCGAAGCTGGACGGGACTACCTGTTGTTTGTTGGCAATTTTTTACCGGTGAAGAATCCGCGCCTGTTGCTGGAGGCCTGGCAGCTTGCGTGCGAATCGCTGCCTGATCGTGATCTCGGCCTGGTGATGATCGGTGCCGGCCCGATGGAGGAAGAAATTCGACACCAGGCGGAGCAAGTTGGCTTGGGCGATCGGCTCGTGCTGCCAGGGAGGCTCCCGCCGACAGAGGTCGCCGACTACATGCGAGCGGCCAGATGCCTAGTGCTCTCCAGCCACAATGAGGGCGTGCCAAACGTGGTCCTCGAGGCATTCGCTTCTGGTCTACCTGTCATTTCCACTGACGTGGGCGGCATTTCAGAGGTGCTCGATAGCGAATTTCTTGGAACGCTCGTGCCGCCGGGCGATCCGCAGGCACTGGCGGCTGCGATCTGCGAGACGCTGCAGGCGGAATCCGAGTCAGAGAAAATTGCCGAGCGTGCGCAGCGATTTGCTTGGCGGAGGACGGCTGAACAATATCGGGATCTGTTAGTGCGGCCATCGAAATGAATGTGAGCGATTTTTCGAAGTAGGATCGACAGGCTGATCGTCTGTCGGTCCACGCTGGACGGTGATTCTGGGGATGAGGCCGGATGCTAAGGGCTTGTCAGTAAATAAGTCATACAAAGAGATGCGAAGGAATTTTAGCCAGCACCAAGGCAGATTTCAGCGATTATAGCGGGGTATTTGAGTTGGAAGCTAACGCGGGTGCTGGCCAAAATAACCAGCAGATTGTAGGAGTTATTTACTGACAAGCCCTAAGGCAATGCTCAGCCCGATGATCCGAGATCTGGAATTCTTCACAATCCACTTATATTAATATAGCAGCTATGCTGTTCAGTCAGGGGAGCGGCCGTGAGGTCGTGGACGATTTGGAGAGATGGGACGGGTTGGGATTATTTTTTAAAATTCTGTTCTTTCCATCGGTGCGGCGAAGGGCTATAAGGAGATTGCGTAGAATGTTGCATTACCCACGCAATTTGGATGCACGCATTTTTTCCTCCCTCTTCCCGCACTCAATGGCAGCAAACGGTCTCATCAATCGACATTGGATCTACGTAGCTCGGCATCTTGCTACGGATTTTGTCCTCTTTGTCATGGCATTTTTTGGCGGGACGTTCATGCGCTTTACTGACCATGAGAACTGGTTGCGTTTTTTTGGCCATTATCTGCCTGCGGTGGTCTTCGGAGGCCTCGTTTTCTCCTGTCTCGTCTACATCGTAGGTCTCTACGCTCCCCTGCGTATGGAGCACGCGATGGGAAAGCGCTTTGGGCGTCTTACCGTCTGCCTCCTGTTTTCCCTCTTCCTCGTAGTTGCCGTTGGTTACATTGACTGGTCGTCGCGTATCGGCCGGGGGGTGATGACATATTCGGTGGCGATTGTCTGCGTGCTGACTTTCCTGCACCACTTTATCATCTACCGCCGCAGCCGACATTTTCGTGAGCGGGTCGTGTTCATCGTCAATGATCGCTTCGACGCTAGCGAGGCGCGCGCGTTCGCATCGTTCGGTGCCCATCTCGATTTCGTCGGTCTTGTCGGAGGGCCAAACTTTGAATCTGAGGCCGGTGACGACAGCATGTTGCTCGGTAGCATCGATGATATTGAGGAGATCATTGCGGAACACCGGGTGAAACGGGTGCTCTGCACCACGACCGGAATGGACGAGCCCAAAATGCGTCGCGTATTCTGCCAACTTCGCTACTCGGGAATCACCGTCGTCTCACTGATTAGCTTGTGTGAGGAAATCTACCAGTTCGTACCGATCGAATTCGTTTGCCCTAGTTGGCTGCTCGGTGCCAGCGATGCTCCCCAGATGCTCTACATCAAGAAGGTGAAGCGCGCGTTCGACATCATTGTGTCTTCGCTGGGGTTGCTCTTCCTCGGACCATTCATGCTGTTAGGAATGGCAGCGGTGAAGCTTGGTTCGAATGGACCGATCTTCTATCGACAGATTCGGCTCGGCCGTTTCGGCAAGCATTTCGAGGTTCTCAAGTTGAGGTCAATGGTCGTCGACGCAGAGAAGGATGGAGCGCAGTGGTCCGCGGCTGGCAATGACCCACGTTCTACGGGCGTCGGTAAGATTTTGCGCCGCTACCGCATCGATGAGATCCCACAGCTGATCAATGTCTTCCGCGGTGAGATGTCCTTCGTCGGGCCGCGACCAGAGCGACCGGAGTTTGTGGAGCGGCTCGCCGAAGAAATCCCTTATTTCCAAGAAAGACTGCTGGTGCAGCCAGGGATTACCGGTTGGGCGCAGGTAAACTATCCTTATGGTGCTACGACGGATGACTCGCGCCGCAAGTTGGAGTACGATCTCTACTACATGAAGCACATGAGTTTGTTTCTCGACGCCTTTATCATTCTCGACACGTTTTCGATCATTCTCCGCGGAGGATTGGACGACTCGAAGAAAGTCGAGCACCCAGTCTCAAAAGCGATTTTGGAACACTACCGCAGCGCGGATTCTGAGCTGCGTAAGATGACCAAATCAATATCAAATTAATGGGAGTCGACCAACGCAGCCAGGAGCGACTTCGCTATCACTACGAGGTCGAGAAGGAACTCGGCGATCGTATGCGCGATTCGACGCGCGAGGAACGCACGGAACTATTTTCAAAGCTCTACGACGAGCTGTTCGAGCGCGTGCCCGACCACCCGCGCCTGGTGCGGCGGGAGACGCCGGAGGAGAGCCGGCGGGGGGTGGAGGCGCGAATGGCGATTCTTCGAGATCACATTGGTGCCGATACGACCTTCCTTGAATTTGCGCCGGGGGACTGCCGCTTGGCCTACGAGGTTTGCGGCAAGGTGAAGCATGTGTTGGGCGTGGATATTTCCGACCAGCGCGCCGCCGCGGACGCCACGCCAGACAATTTCGAACTGGTCGTCTACGACGGCTACCATCTGGAGGTCGAGCCGGGATCGGTCGATGTGGCTTTCAGCTACCAGTTTCTCGAGCACCTGCATCCGGATGACGTGCCCCTGCATATGCAGATGGCGGTGGAGGCCTTGAAGCCGGGTGGCTGTTACATTTTTGACACCCCGCATGCCTATTCTGGTCCGCACGACATCTCGCGCTATTTTTCGCCGACGCCGCAGGGATTCCACCTCAAGGAATGGACCTACCGGGAGATGTTCGCGACGCTGAAGGCGGCTGGTTTTTCGAGCTGTTACACCTACCGCGGTCGCAAGGCGCGGATGAGCGGGATGTTCAATTTTCTGACTCTGAGCCTCGAGCGATTCGTCGGTTTGCTGCCGAGAAAGTTATCGAAAGCGCTGCGGACGAGATTGTTTCTGGGCGTGACGATGATCGCGATCAAGTAGATGCGGAACTCCGTCGTCTCGGCGAGCACCCGAAGTCTTTGAATCCGCTGGCTATGGCGTCAGAACGAAGATGCCGGAGACGTTTCCTGTCAGGCTGAGGTTGAGTAGGACTGAACCCATGTCGTTGATCGCTCTGCCGTAGCCTCCAGTGCCACTAGCGGCGTTCTCTTCGGTGCCGATCGTCAGCGAACTCACCGTGTGGCTGCTACCCATGAAGTCAAAGGCATCACCGCGGCGGAGGATAAGCTCAGGAGCCGCATCGATCAGGCCCCGGTCCAAGTAGATACCATCGCGGTTCGTGGAGGTGAAATCCCCCTGGTTCGCAACGTATTCGACCTGGTAGACGACGCCACCAGTTCCGCTGCAAGCGAAGGTGGTAAGACGGCCGATACCCGCGCCGTCTGTATTGTTGGCTTGATCTCCCTCACGGGCGATCAGGTGCAGCCCGGTAGGTGTCCAGCGCCAGATGCTGCCATCGTTGGTGGAGTTGACCGCTGGGGTGGCTCCCGCGTTCGTCAGGTAGGCGAAGAAACAGACCGAGCCGTCATCAGCGATCGCGAGGGTCGTGAAGCGGCTGAACGCCACTAGGTTAGTTGACAAGCACGGCGCAACGTTGCCTTCGCGGGCAATCAGTCTCGGAGGTGCCCCGGTGTTGCCGGAGTTCGTCCAGAGACCCTCGTTGTTGGTGGAGGTGATTCCGCTACCTCTCACATTGGCGCGGAGAACGACTGCGCCGGCGCTGTTGACAGACTCACTGAGGAAGGTGGCGAAAACGCCTCCGACAACGTCCTGAGCCGTCTCGCCCTCACGGGTCACCAGTGATGGATTCGGAGCGCCAAGGATACCGACAAACAGGCCGCTGTTGGTCAGCGAACTGCCCGGTTTGAGATTTGCGCTGAAAGCGTAGCGGTTGTTGCCCTCGCTGGCGACGATCCTATTTTGCAGACCGGAGTAAAGAACTCCACCGCCAATACTTGTAGTGTCTCCCTCGCGGGCAATCACCGTTCCGGCACTGCTGGTGATGAGGGTATCATCACCCGATGTGACGGCCGGAGCCCCCGAGCCGATGTTGAGGTTGGCTCGTGTGAGCAGGTTGCCGTTTGCCGCGAGAGCTGGTTTCTGCAGCGAGCGGTAAGTTTCGCCACCACCGGTTGGGGCAAGGCCACCTTTTACTGCTGAATTGATCCCGTTGGCGAAGTGTCCCAGATTACTGGTTCCCGAAATCAGCGAGGCGAAGCCGGTGTCGCCGGAATCATTGAGGGTCAGATCGCTGAAGTTGCCATAGTTGCCAACTCCAGACGCGGTTTCTTTAATCGCAACGGTGGTGTGTGGTCCGGCGACCGGGCCGGAGAAGATGCCATAGTTGCTGGTGCCGGCCCCGGAGAGGCTCGAGGAGAACAGCACTTGGCCAGCGTTATTCAGGAAGGCGCGGTTGATGTTCAGGATCGCGCCAGGGGAACCGATTGGTGTTTCACCGCGCACGACGATCGCATCAAGTAAGCGCGAGCCAGGTGTGATCGCGATCTCGAGAACGATGACGTTGAAGCTCGCCGTGCCGACGTTGCCTTCGTCGTCAGTCGCTGTACAGTTCACCGGGTTGACGCCGATTCCAAAGGTCGAGCCGGAGGGTGGTACACACACCACCGTGACTGAAGGGTCACAGATATCGGTCGCCGTTAGGTTGTAGGTGATCGGGTCAGTCATACTACCAGCTGGCACCGAGACGATGATGTCCTTCGCGCCTGAGATCTCCGGGTCGAGGGTGTCTTCCACCGTCACCACCCGGGTGATCTGAATCGCCGCATTGCCGGCTGCGTCCATGACATTGTAGGTGACGTTGTAGGTTCCAGGAGTGCTCTCGTCGACGGTGCCGACGACTACGACAGATCCGGTGACGTTTCCGTCACAGGCGTCGGTGGCGCTGAAGCCAGGCTCGGAGTAAGTATCGACGTTGCATTCGATGTTCCCAGTGAGCGCCGTCAAGGTGATCACTGGCGGCGTGGTATCAATACCGGTGCCAGCGATGTTGAAGGTGTAGGGATCTTCATCCGCATCGTCGTTGTCAATCGAGACCACTGCGGTCTTCGCGCCAGCTGAACTCGGCGAGAAAGTGACGTTGAAGGTCGTCGAGCCAGTCGTTGCTGCGACCGGTGAGGTCGGCTGAGCTGTGACCGCGAAGTCGGGCGATCCGCTTAGCTGGACGAACGGTGAGCCGTCCAGTGTCAGCTCGGTGCCGGTGCTGAGGATTGTGAAGGTGTGCACCACATCCGCGTCGATTCCGCACTCGACGGAGCCGAAGCTGGTATCGTCGGAGGTGGCTGGAACATTGGTGTTGTCGCCAGCGATTGACATGCCATTGCCTTGGACATCGATCTCTGGGCCGCTGAGTATCCCTGTCACCTCGATGTGGTCGAAAGCCAGTTCCTCGTCGACGAAATCCTGCTGGATGCGGATCTGGACGGAGAGAGTCGATCCCGTCACCGGGACATCAAAGGTGTAGCGGGTCATTGTGGTGCCCAGTGTTGCCACTGGAGCATCGTCGCCATCGCCGAAGGTCGCCCCATCTAGGTCGCGGTCGAGCTTCATTGGACCAGTGCCGATTCCCATCGCGTCGGGCACAAAACGCCCGATTGTCGTGTAGTTTCCGGAGGTGAGATCGGTTCCACCGGTGTTGCCATCGACGGCATATTGGATCTCAATCTTGTCTCCGAGATCCGAGTTGTTCGGCGCACGCTCGGCGAGGTAAAGGTGAACCTGGAGATTGGTCAGGCCGGTGGAATTGAGATTCTGGAGTCTGAGGATGCCATGGTCGGAAAGCGGGTTGGCGACGCTCGTAATGTCGTCGCTCGACCAGTAGCCCGCGGTCTGCGGAGACACGAAGGTCAGCCCAGATCCCGTGTTGTGATCCGGGTGTGGATTCGAGTCGGTGCGTTCGAAGTGGCTCTCGGAAGCGCCGTTGAACCTGCTCGAGGTGTAGCGCTCACCCTCACCGTCTGTGTCGAGATTCTCAAGGTGAGGAATCGTTCCGGCAGCGATAACGGTCGTGATTTGGATGTTTCGCGAAGTGATGTTGCTGTTGTTGGCGCCGTCGGTGCCCTGGAAGTTGATCGTGCGGGTCGCGGTCGACGGGTTGATGTTGTCGGTGTTCTCATATTGAACCGAACGCAACGCGGTCTGGTAATTCGCAAGCGAGGAGGTGCCAGTCAATGTCAGCATATTGCCTGCAAAGGAACCGGTGATGCCGAGCATATCGGTGAAATTCAGCTGATCCTCGAGGTCAAAACCGGAAGCGATGCTGACAGTGGCACCGTTAAGGTCGGTGCTATCGTTATCGGCGACGGTGATCGTATTAGTGATCTGGACTGCGCCGTCACCTTCGGTGTACATGATATCTGCTACTTCGATTCCGGCCAGGGCTGGCGGATTGGTCACTGCGTTTTCGCCGGAGACGCGGAGGTGGTCGAACGCGAGCTCTTCCTGGCCGTCGGCGGTCTCTCCATTGCTGATCTTGATCTGAACCGAAAGAGTGTCGCCAGTTACTGGGATGTTGAAGGTGTATTCGGTCATCGCCCCGTTGAGGGTTGCGACCGGCAGGTCATCTAGATCGTTGAATACCACGCCGTCGAGGTCGCGGTCGAGTTTCATCGGCCCCTTGTTCAAAAGTGGATCCAGCGCCGGGTCCGAGTCTGAGAGGAACTGTCCGACGTTGGAGTAGTTCGAGCTCGAGAGCGAAGCGAAGGTGTTCGAAGGGGACGGTATAGAGCCATCAATCGCGTATTGGATCTGGATGTGGTCATCGGGTTCCGGCGTCGATGGGATCGTGCTAAGATGACTGTAGTTTGTGGTATCTG
>JBLHKE010000242.1:0-10179 GCA_047619485.1 Verrucomicrobiales bacterium
TCGACAGCTGCAAGCGCAACGACCTCAATCCCGAAGACTACTTAGCGGAAGTGATCGAAAGGTTGCCCGAGAACGCGAACGCCGAACAGGCTGCCGAGCTAACCCCAGCCCGAATAGCAGCAGCCCGAATAGCAGCAGCCCGCCGCGTAGCCGAGGAAGCGGCATAGGTCAATCAGGTCAATTATAAGGCGCTTACTGATTTCCTACTACGGCGTCGACCCTTATGGTCAAAAAACGTCCTGACAAGCACAATTGATTCAAGGGCACCTCCGGAAACCTGCTGTGGAAATGGGGCGCAGAGAAAATTCCCGCTGGCGAGGCGATAAACGCTAAGCTATCTGGTGATAGTGGGCGCTTTAGCAACGAAGATAGCGGGGATTTTATCAAGCTCCAGCCCGCATGAGGTTTTCGGAGGTGCCCTCAATGCTTGTGCATGGAAACGCGGGCTATTCCTCGGATCCAGCGAAAGAGAGGGATTCGTCTAGCCAGATATCCATGCGCAGGACGGAGCGGCGTTGTTTGGTGGCGGCTCTTTCGGATTTTCGCTGCGCTCTGGCAATAGCGGCGGCAAATAGTGTTTCTCGTCCCTTGCCCTCCCAGCCGGGGTTCGACATGACCCGCAGGGTTTTTCTCTCGATCTCTGAGAGGTGCTTGACGATGAGTTCGTCTTCCACGCTGACGAAGGCTTGGCAGCTTCCGGAATCTCCCTGGCGTGCGCTGCGGCCGAAGAGTTGGCGGTCGATGCGTTGCGATTCGTGACGCTCGAGCGCAACCACGTGGAGGCCGCCGAGCTCAGCGACTCCGGTGCCGAGGACGATGTCAGTCCCACGGCCGGCCATGTTGGTAGCGATGGTGATCGAGTGCTGTCTGCCAGCCTCGCTGATAATGGTCGCCTCCTCCCTGAGTCGGCCAGCGTTGAGCACTTTGCACCGCAGCCCTTGTCCGATGAGCATCGATGCCAGTTTCTCGCTGTCGGCGACGCTGCGTGTGCCGACGAGGATCGGACGGCCGGAGGCGTTGATCCGCCTGACATCAGCGACCAGCGCCTGCCATTTGCTATCGGAAGTCGCGAAGATCCGATCCGGCATCTCCTCGCGGATGCACGGTCGGTTGGTCGGTATCGAGAGGAACGGCAAGTTGTAGATCTGCCAGAGTTCGGTGGCTCCCTCCCTGACGGTGCCGGACATCCCGGATAGCCGGTAGTAGTAACGGAAAAACCGCTGGAAGCTGCGCCGGGCGATCGTCTCGGCGGGGTCGGAGATCTCCAAGTGCTCCTTGGCTTCAACCGCCTGGTGGATCCCCTTCTGCCACGAACGCATCGGCATCGGGCGACCGGTGAACTCGTCGACGATGACCACTTTGCCGTCGTCGATAAGATATTGCTTGCCCCTGCTGTAGAACTCGCGCGCCAGAAGAGCCTTTTCGATCAGTTCCTCGCAGCGGCCCGGGCTGCGCCACAGGCCGGAGAATTTGGTCGCGACCGCGTCGATGAGCTCGGTGCCGCGGCGGGTGAACTCGATCTCCTTGTAGCGCATGACGGTGCGGTAGTGGGGACCGTTTTCAAAATCTGAGATGATCTCTGTCGCCTGGATGCTGGCATCGACCAGCGCCTGGTTGGTGCGCTGTCTGGAGATGATGAGCGGGGTGGCTGCCTCATCGATGAGCACGCTGTCTGCCTCATCGACGATGGCAGTGTCGAGGCCACGCAGGGTGAACGGGTTGCCGGGAGTCGCGCTGCCGCCTTTTAGAAGATGGCGGATGAGCCGACGCGACGGGTGCTGGATCAGCCCTGCTTGCAGGCGGTCGCGGAGGAAATCGGCGAGCACCTCCTTGGCGGTGGCGTAGGTGATCTCGGCGGCGTAGCCATCCTGTCGCTCGCGCGGATCCATCCCGCCGGTGACGGCGCCGACCTCGATGCCGCAGTCGTTGTAGAATGGCGCGAGCCACTTGGAGTCGCGCTGGACGAGGTAGTCGTTGACGGTGATGATGTGGCACGGGCGGTTGGTCCAGCCCGTGAGCACGGCGGCCAGCGCGGCGGTCAGGGTTTTCCCCTCGCCTGTCGCCATCTCCGCGAGGTAGCCGCGATGCAGCGCCAGTGCCCCCGCGAGCTGCACCTTGTAGGCGCGCAAGCCGAGCTTGCGACTGGCGGTTTCGCGCAGCACACCGAGCGCTGTGTTGATCAGCTCGTGGTCGTCATCGATGTGACGTCGGCGGCGGAACTCATCGCGCAATTCAAAGATCTGATGGCGCAACTGCGGGGTGGTGAGGTCATGCCATTCACCCGCGCGCCGGTCAATTTCATCTGCCTGCGCTAGGATCTTGGTCACGAATTGTTGGCGGCGGCGAAAAACGCCGTAGAGACTGCTGAGCCCCACGTCGAGGCCGCGCCGGAGGGGCGGTGGGCTGCGGAAGCGCGCGTGCGCGAATGTCTGGCTCGGCGTGCTCACCACTTGTAGCGCTTTTGCAATAACTGCCGCAAGCTCCGCACCCAGCGCGGCAGCAATGGCTGTGAGCCGATGTGGAAGCGAATCTTTCCAGAGCGGCCATGGAAAAGCGTCAAGCCATCGCGCGTGACGATCTCCGCGTGGACTTCGAAGAATGGCTCCGCGGCAACCCTCCCCTCCGGATCCGTGACATCGGTCTGGATCTCACCGCCAGCGAGCCAACCGAGAACCGGCGACGCCAACATCCTCTGCTCGCCAGGGATGATGTTGAGACTACCGATTGGCAGAACCTCGTCGGCACGGCCGCGCAGGCGGATGTCGGCGTCCGGCACCCGCATCGCGAACAGCCGGTCGACTTCGGATTGCACCACGGTCGCCGTGAATTCGTAATCAGATGGGTCGATCACCATCCCGATCGCAGTGCCGCGCGTCAACCACCTGCCGACCGAGTCGCCGATGCCCGGGGCGATCCAGATCCCTGGCTGCCCGGCGCGCACGGTCAGGTGATCGATGTCGGAGCGCGCGCGCGCGACGCGTTTCGCAGCAGCGGACTGGGCCGAGCGCAAGGCTGCCAGATCGGCGGTCTCGCGCTGCATCGCCCGTAGCAAGCGCGCTTCGAGCTCGGAGTATTTCGCCTCTGCAGCGGCGAGTTCAAAGGCGAGCTCGGAGTTCTCCAACCTGACGATCGGCTGTCCCGGGACGACCAGGTCGCCATCGCTGACGAGGAGTTCGGCGATGGTTCCGGGGACGGCGACGGCGAGCTGTGAGCGATCGACCGCCTGGACGATCCCCGGCGCGCGGAAGTGGCTTGGGAAAGGGACGAACTGAAAGAAAGCGAAGATCCCCCCGAAGAACAAGAAGGTGGCGCAGATGGCGCGCGTGCGGTTGCGGTCGAGCTCGGAGCTGGAGGCGAGGTAGACGACGAACTTGCTGAGCGGGACGACGATCCAACCGGTGATGCAGACGACCGCCATGATGAGGCCGAGGATGAGAAAGCGGTCGGCAACGAACAGGATGATCCCGGCGAAGACGACGATGCGATAGATGTTGCTGAGGATACCGAACAGCCCGATCCAGGTGGCTTGGCGGCGTCCTTGGGTGGGGCGGCGCAGGTGCTTGAGGCCGAACACGAGGCGTTTGAAAACGTACTTCAGCTGTTGCGCGGCGCGCTGATGGAGGTTGGGGATCTCGAGGAGATCGGAGAGGATGTAGTAGCCGTCGAAGCGCAGCAGCGGGTTCACGTTGAACAGGATCGTCGAAACCGAGGCCACGAAGATCATGTTGTAGGCGAGGTTGTGCAGCGTTCCGGATCCGGTGTTCGCCCAGATGAACACGGCGATCGCGGCGACGAAGATCTCCACGATCATACCGGCCGCGCCAACCTGGACACGCCGCCACTTACTGCGGAACCCCCAGCTCGACGAGGCGTCCATGTACGGGATCGGGCTGAAAATGAGCAGCATGATCCCCATCACGTGCACCTCCCCACCATACTTTCGACAGCAGTAAGCGTGGCCGAATTCGTGCAGCGTCTTGGTCACGGCCATGGCGATGTAGAGCATCAAGAGGTTGCCTGGCGCGAGCACCGACTGCCCCTGGTCGAGCAGCGCCGGGAAGTTATCGATGGCGACCTTGAACGCCAGGCCGACCACCAGCAGCCAGATGATCACACCGAGCTTGCCGACCAGCCAGCCGACGAACGGCATCGTCCGCACCAGGAAGCGGTCGGGGTTCAGCAGCGGGAAGCGCATGAACATGATGTTGGTGAAGCGCGCCTTGACCTCCTTGGTGCGGCGCTTCTTGAAGCGCTCGAACAGCTGTCGGGCGTCGTTGGCGACGTCGTACTCGAGCAGGTTCGCATGGTAGAGCTGGGCGAGCAGCCGGATCACCTCCTCCTGGCCGGGCGCCTCTTCGGGAAATATCTCGAGGCATTCCTCCCAGACCTCTTCGACCGTGCGGTTGCGGGACAGCCGCGCCACGAACTCGTAGGCCACCGGGCGCAGCCGGAAGAACTGGTTGTTGAACTGGTTCTCGATGACGAACCAGCGCTCGCCACGGTAGCTCTGGCGGCGCGCGCTGACACCTGTACGCAGGCGGATATTCTGATCCGCTACACGATACCAGGATTCGCTAAAGGCTGTTTCACTTCTTGCCATGCCTTGTTACCACCAGAAGTAGAGACGTAAGAAATCGGAGGTGCGGTGCGTCAGCACCCAGCCGAGGCTCCTCTTCTCGACGGACAATTTACACACCCCGCTCATGCCGGGCTTCCACCAGTCGGGCTGCTCGCCGACAAACCCGGCGTGGACGAGAAAGACGTTGCCATCCTTGCCCGGGGTCGCTGCCGGGACGATCTGGGTGATGCGGATCGGGTACTTCAATTTCGGCTGGCTGACAAAAGCGAGTTCCCCGCCGTCACGATCGAGGATCTCGTGGATGTCGCGCTCGTCGACCTCGGCCTCGATGTACAGCGACGAGGTCTGCGCCAGCTTGAACAGCACCTCTCCCTGTTTGACCGGAGCTCCGACACGCTCGCGCTGGTCGCCCTCGACGACGATCGACGCAAACGGCGCCTTGACGACGGTCTGCCCGAGCCGGTGCTGCGCCAGGTCAAGCCGCGCCTGCGCCTGCGCGGCGAGGGATTCTGCAATGCGCAGAGCAGAGAGCTCACCCGCACCACGGGACTTCTGCACCTCGCTACGATAGCGCGCGACGTCCGCCTCGGCCGAGGCTCGCTCTAGCTCGAGATCCTCATCCTTGAGGGTCAAGATCGTTGCGCCGGCAGCGAGTTGGTCGCCGGAACGCACACTGACCGAATCGATGTAACCATCGAACGGGGCCGACACGAAGTTGACCTCGTCGCTCTTCAGAATGAAGTTCGCCTCAACCCGGTAGTCGACCTGCCAGAAGATGAGGACGGCGACCAGACCCACCAGGAACAGCGCGATAAGTTTTGCCCAGGTGTGCTCCGCCCCGACGAGCTTCGCGCACAGCTGCTTCGACTTGGAGGCCGCGCGCGCGCCAATCCAGCGGTCGCGGCTCTGCAAGTCGGCGATCCGGCGCGCTGCCACGTCACAGGCGAGGCGCAGTTGCGCCGCCTCTTGCTCACCGAAGGGGCTCGAACTGCGCTCGCAGGTGATCGCGCCGACCGGCTCGTCATCGACGCGCAGCGGCAACGAGATAAGGCTGACAGCCCCCTGGTTTTTCGCGAATCGTTCGTGGTCTTTGGCGACAGTCGCCGCATCGGGTTGCGCCGGCCAAGTGATCTCGTCATCCTGGTCGAAGGCCTCGTCCATCGCGGCTTCGAGCAGCTGTGCGGCCTCCATCTGGCGGTCGAATTTCTCGGTGCGGCTGATGGCGCGCAGGCGCATGAAGCCCTTCTCCATCCAGCCAAGGCTGACACGGTCGCACTCGAACTGGGCGGCGATCCCGTTGCAGAATGCCAGCGAACAGGCGACGAATTTTTCCTCGTCATTGATGAGGATGCTGACATCGAGGGCGGTCGCCAGGCGTGCCGCATCGAACCCGGCCGTCCGCGCTGCTTGGTTCATCTGGTAGGTGGCTGGCGTGTCGCTGGCAAGCTCCGCGCGCAGCAACACCTCTCTGGCCGCACCGGGATCGAGGGCTGGCACGATAGCGGTGATGAGGCACTCGGTGCCTGCTTCATAGAGCTTGGGCTTGAAGGTAATCACCGAGCAATCGCCCAGCCCCCCTGGGACGTCGGCGCCCGCCTCATCCGCTAACACTTGTGCAATAGGCACGGCTGCGGCGCAGCGTTCGCCGAGGCTCTCGGCGAGTTGTTCGATGGCGACGTCCAGGCGGCGCGCCTGCGTCGGATCGACCGTGTGCTCCGGATCCCCCCACTCGGAGACCTTTTTCCACGCCGCTTCGGTTTCGTTCGGCGCTTTCGCCCGGATGAATAGCGAGACGCGCCTTGCGGCGAGCAGCCGTGCCAGGGCCTTGAGGTAGCGCGGCCAGAACTCTTTCGGTGAGCCCGGGAACCTGATCAGTTCTGCCAGGTCGTCGAGCGCCTCTCGGAGCGCGGCTCCCCGCTGCTCTTCTATATCGCGTCGCTGCACTACTTGATGCCCCCCTCAACTTTGTTTGCATTACGTTTCCATAGCATCTCTCCGTCGAGCCCGGCGCGAATGGCTCCGTCCTGGTTGTCGAAGATCGCGCGCACTTTGAGCAACCCGCTCGATGGGTCGATGACCGATGACACCAGCGTGACGCGCGCCGGGCGCCGGATCATGCCCGAACCGGTGTCGAACTCCAAGACGACCTCGCCCCCCTTCTCGAGCCCCCCGATCAGGCGCGAGCCGACGTGGGCGATGAAGTGACAGCGGGTGGTGTCGACGAGCCGCGCGAGTGGCGTCTGGATCTGCACACTCTCGCCCTCTTCTAGCTCGTAGAAGTTGGTGATCCGCCCGCTGAACGGCGCCGCGATCTCGCGGATCTTCAATTGCTGGGCGGCAGTTTCATACTCGGCCAGAGCCACGTCGTACTTCGCCTGCACCTCCTCCATTTTCTCGACGCTCACCGAGCGAGTTGCTTTGAATAGCTTGGTGGTGCGGTCCAGATCCCGCTTGCCTGCGTCGAGGATCGTCTTGCGCCTCGCCACTTCGATCTCCTCCAATTTTTTGCGCAGCTCGACCACGACCTGGCCTTTTTCGACCAGGTCGTCTTCCGCGAAGTGGTGCATCCCAACGATACCGGCGACTGGCGAGCCGAGAATCGCATCCCGGATCGGCGCTGTGATTCCGCTGGCCCGGACGACGCTAGTCTTCTCTTGAGAAGATCCCACGGAGGCGGCGACCGAACTTGTGAGGCTCGAGCTCTCCGGCCGTTCCACTTTGTTCACTGGAACCTGCGCTCCGGCGGACAGGTTCAGTGCCAGCAGGTGGCAGATTGCGATTAGTTGCGCGCTTTTCATTTTCTTTCTTAGTCGTAACTTGTTGCTTTAGAAACTTATCTGTATCATTTTGTAGTTTGGAGCGTGATACCTCCCAGTTCCGATTGAAGAACACCATGCCAGTCACCAGCTCTCGCTCGAGCTTGGCATTCTGGTAATCGACAATGTCTCTCAACGCCGTGTCTTTGCTCTCGGACAGGTCTTGCTCGATTTCGAAGATGGTGCGGATATCGATGCGACCCGCCTCCAGGCTCATGCGGGCATCCGCGAGCAAACTCTCGTTGAGCCCGACCGCCGCGCGGTGAGCACTGAAACTCGCCAGCGTGCTCTCCGCTTTGCGCAGCACATTATCGACCGCGGAATACAGCTGGACCTCGACCTGCTTGAGCCCGAGCAGCGCCTGGAGTTTCCTCGCCTTGGCCGCATCCAGCTGGTTCTTCAGCGTCCGCCCACCGAGCAGCGGCACGCGCATCTCCACGCCCACCGACCAGGCTGGGTATTCCCGATCCCCGATATCATCGCCAGCCGCCCCGCGGTCGGCACCGAGGCCGTTGAGACCGTAACTACCTTTGAGATCGATCTGCGGGCGCGTCTGGTTCTTGGCATACTTGATCCGCAGGTCTTCGATCTCGCCCTGCTTGGCGCGCCGCAGGTAGTCGGGATTGAAATTGACCGCCATCTTGAATTCGGTATCGCGGTTTAGTTTCATGCTCGAAGGCGGGCGCGGTGGCACGTCGGTGATCGCGATCTGCTGGGCGCTGCTCGGCGGCGCCCCTGAGTAATAGGAAATCATCAGGTTGTTGGCCTCGAACAGGCGCTGCGAGGCGACGCTCAGGTTCGACTCCCGTTCGAGCACCCCGACCCGCGCTGCCATCACGTCGGTCTTGGTCGCCTTGCCGGCCTCGAAAGCGAGCTCCAGGTCAGCGTGGATCGACTTCGCCATGGCGAGCGACTCCTGGCTAAATTTCCGCTGCTGGCTGGCGTAGAAAACATTCCAATAGGACGATTCCGCAGCCGCGATTGTCACCATCATCTGGCGGCGGTATTCTTGAAACGCCAACTCCGACTCGAACCCGGCCAAGCGAATGCTCGCCATCGCCGCAGTCGAGCCGGCGTTCCTCAGTAATGGCTGGGTCACATTCGCACCGAGGAAGGTCGAGTACTCCTTCGGATCTCGGTCTTGCAGGTTGTTCTGCAGTTCAAAGGTGTTCATCCCCAGGCGAAACTGGCCGTTGGTTGGCGTACGCATCTCGATCCCGTTGGTAGAGAGGAGATTGCGCTCTTCGAAGACGTCGATCCCGCCTTGGTTCCTCCGCTGCTCGGCGGTGTTCGGGCGGCGGCTATCGACGCGCTCTAGCGTGCCCACATACTCGGGCTCGAAGATACCCTTCGCTGCCTTGTAGTTTTTGTCTGCGATCAACACACCCAGCAGGTGCATCTGGATCGTCTCGTTGTGGGTCAGCACCCGCTGCCGATACGCACCCAGGCTAAGATTCACTTCGCCAGGACTCACTGGGTACCAATCCACTAAGGCCTCCGCAGCCCCGACGGAGCCTTGCACACCGGCGGCATCCGCCAAGCCAATCGGCAGTGGATCTTTGTCAGGATCGAGCTCGATCTCAGAATCATCGATCAATTCGAGATCATCGGCAGGAGGCGGGGGCAGCTGCAATTCTTGGGCGTAAATCGCACCGACCTGACCCAGCACAGACATCCCGACGGCTAACACTGCTGGCGACGCAAAACGCCGAATAAAAATGAACCAAGCAGCTCTCCCGCAGAAATTGTAACCACACGGAATTCTAAAATATTTTGAAGCCATTTCATCGATTTATATAGAATAATTGTAATTCCCCAAAGCTAAAAGAGTTCTAGGATCGAAGTTTTTAAATAATGTGAGATTACTTTCGAGGCGGCGCAACTTTTTTCGGTAAAAGTGATTAGGATCTCTTGAGCTTGTCTGGTTTTTGGTTTGGGTGGCTGTTTATATGTTAGTGTTAGAGTAAATCTTTTTTGAGATAGGCTTTGCCGGTCTCCCATTCGTCGGACTGTTCCATTACTATCGCTGTCGCCAGCCTCAGTAGCGATACTTCGTTCGGGAAGAGCCCGCATACGCGGGTTCTGCGCCTCGGGGCGATCCTGCGCATCGAACACTCGCCGGATCGGTGCTGCCTCCTCTGCTTTTATCTCGGTTTTTGGGACGTAGGTTTGTGCGTTCTGCTGGAGGTGGAACTGGCAGCGCTGCCAGGGCACGCCCGGGAAGCAGGCGGCCAGCGCGGCTTTGAGTCCTTCGTGCGCGTCGCTGGTGATCATCCGGGGCAGGCCGAGGCCGCGCGTTTTGAGCGAGGCCCCCGGAAACAGAGCCAGCTGACTATTGATTTTTTTGAGCTGTTCTGAGGTGGGGTAACCACCGAAAACAGAACTGATGAAACGAAAGGGAAGACACCTGTCACCCGAATTCAAAGCCCGCATCGCCCTGGAGGCGCTCAAGGGCATCCGGACAGTAAACGACATAGCTGAGGAGAACGACGTTGCGCCGACGCAGGTAAGCGCATGGAAAAAGGAACTCGAGAGCCGCCTGCCCGAAGTGGTCGAGGGCAAGGGATCTGCCGCCCGCGAGCTGGCGCAGAAGGAGGCGCGCGAGGGAAAGCTCGAGCGCAAGATCGGCCAGCTAGTGATCGAGAAGGAGTTCCTCGAAAAAAGTGCGGGGAGCTGGGACTAGACCTCAGCGAAAAGCCATGATCGAGCGTGCCCACAAAAAGCTCTCGGTGCGAAAACAGTGCGACCTACTCGACGTGAACCGCAATCGTCTCGAGCCACGCG
>JBLHKE010000243.1:0-10176 GCA_047619485.1 Verrucomicrobiales bacterium
TTCACGTTCGCGTCAAAACTCACATTCAGCGGTTCCAGCAACGCCGGTACCCTGATCAAGAGCGAGCGGTCGAAGCGCAACAAACGCCCCTCGCCAGGCTCTCTCTCCTTGGTGATTTTCCACCCCTCTTTGACTAGGATTTCCTCCCGGAAGCGCTCCTGATCATAGGCAGCAACGTGCATCAACATGTGCTCGCTCTCCGCTGCGGTGATCTTCGTCGAGAGTTCGATCCCGATCGTCACCCCCATCTTCTCATCCTGCACGCGTCCTTGCAGAGATTCCGGCAGATCAGCATCGATACGCCCCAAAAATTCGACCCCGGAGACGGTCTCGAGCACCGAGCGCGGCACCTCGTAGGAAGGGTCGACCATCGTGCCTTCCGTCCACTTCGGAGGACCTTCGAAAACCGCCTCGTCGGTGAGGTAGAGATTCGTCCCACCGGGCAGGAGGCGCAGCGAATACGGCACCATCTCGTTGTCGCCCATCGTCAGTTCAATCGCCGGCCCGATCGGCGGCAGTACATCGCGGTCAGCTTCCGGATCCTCCTCCGGCTCATCCCGGCAAACCCAGCGCAATGGCACGTCGATACGCACCAGTTCGAGTTCGTCCAGGTTCACCAACAACGGCGAGAGCGCCGGCTGTTGGAACAGGTGGTTGAGGAATCGGCAGTTGGTCTCCGAGTCGAGCCGCACCTCGTCTACCCCTCGCTGCTGGCGGTGCGCCAAGTAGTGCACCCAGAGCAACTCCGAAGCCTGGTCGAGTTTCAGCGCTCCTGCCTCGTGGCGCTCGACCAATGCCGCGAGCTCCACTTTTTCCAATCCGGTAAACACCTCGTCCTCGCCATCCGCACGCCACTGCAAGCGTGCCTCGTTCGTCGTCACCATCATGCGGAACGCCCCCGGCTGCACGTCCGGCGGCGGCGCCTGGTCGTTCAGCGCTTCGACGCGATCTTGCCAATCGCTAACCTCCTGCTCGTTTTCCCACGCCGCCATTTTCGCACGCGTCGCCGCAATGTCGGTGATCGGCTTCATCAGATCAATCTCACGATACCTGATCCCCTTCTTCTCGAAGGCGTAGGCGATGTAGTTCCAGAACTCGATGATATCCGCCGGCGGCACCGGCCACAAGTTCACTGGATCGTAACCTTCCACCTCCCACTTCGGGCTGATCCGCACCAGGTCGTGGTCGAAAATTTTCTGCTCGATCGCGAAGCGACGGTAGCGCTTCTCGACCTTGCCGAGGAAAAACTCCTCCGAGTCGGTCAACTCGCGATCCAGCTCGGACTCGAGGATCGCGTAAATTGATTTCTCACCCACCTCGTTCGGGGCCTCCGGCAAATCTTCCCCACGCTCGAGCCGCTCAAGCATCGTCGCGTAGAGCCCCGGGCACTCTTCGCCCTCCGGCGAGTCGGAGGTGCCGACCCAGCGGTTCCCGTCCAGGCGGAGCGAGGTCTGCAGAACCGGGCCGTGATCTAGCTCGACGCGGCCGCGGATGAACAGGTGGTTGCCGAAAATCTGCATGACGCAGCCAGCTTTCTGGATCTCTTCGCCTTTCGACTTGGCTTCATCGGGAAATGTGTTGAGAAAATTTAGGGTCGCTCGATCTGGGTTCATATAGGTCTTTGTCGGGGAGAGGGCGGGGCGTGAATAAAAAGCGGTTTTTAGGGGGATTTAGCGGGTTGAACGGTATACCACAATCCGGGCTGTGGCGACAATGCTTTAAATCGAAAGGGCGGCGCTGACTAATCGGTCGACCGGCTCGGCAGGTGCGGCTCACAGTATTCCTCACCATCGGCCGCAACCCGGAACTCGAGGCCCGCATCGTCATGCTCGGTTTTCCCGCAATTCGCGCAACGGTGTAGCGACTCGTCGGCCGGCATTTTCGACGATTCGAATTTCTGCCGCCGGGCAGCCACCTCGCTCCGCTGGCGGATCTCGCGCACCGTCGACGGCCCGAATACGATCAAAAAGTTTGCGATCGCGAGCAGCAGCGAGATCGGCAGGAGCAAATGCGTCCCGGCGAGCAAGATCAGATCGAGGCACACGACGCCACCAGCGAATAATCCGAGCCAGAGCATCTTCACCGGCAGGATCCCGAACAGGTTGACCACGTAGTTCGGCTCTAGCGCAGCCACTGCCAACAGCAGCACCGTCATCCAGATAAACCGCTGCTGCCCCAGCGGCACCAGACCAGATCTCATCATGAACTCCCAGCACGCCGCATTCCCCAGCACAAAGTAGGCAAAAAACGTCCCGAGGATGATTCCCACAATCCCACCGGCGACATACAGCGTCAGCCGGAAGCTCCCCCACGCCCGCTCGAGGATATCGCCAAGGAAAATCGTAAAGAATACGTGGAAGATCATCGAGATCACCTTCAGCGTCGGCGGGATCACGACGAAACTCGCCAGCCGCCAGACCTCGCCCTGCAGAACCCGCCGCGGATCCATCACCAGCAAATCCAAGAGTTCGCCGGTATCGCCAAGCATCACGAGAAAGAACATCAACAGCTGAAAGCCGACGAGGATCCTCACGATACTAGGGATCGCGATCCAACCATATTTTTTTTCGAGTTTGTCTACGAGAGCCATTGGTGAAATCTACCCCCGCGCTGGCTCGATTTTCGCCACCCGCAGAGAACCGCCACTATCCCCCGGAAGACCGTAGACTCAAGCAGTATCCAAAAGCTCGATCCCCCCGTCCGCCAGCCCCTGCCACAGAAGTTGACACCCGGTAGATACCCGGCCAGAATTCCCGCATCGTGCCCGAAGAAAATAGCCTAAAACGCTCTCCACTCCACCAGGATCACGTCCGCCTCGGCGGCAAGATCGTTCCCTTTTCTGGCTGGGAGATGCCCGTGCATTATACCGGTATCATCGACGAGCACCAGGCGGTGCGCAGCAGTTGCGGCGTGTTCGACATTTCCCACATGGGTCAGTTCTTCGTCAACGGCCCCGCCGCCACGGCGTGGCTCGACAGCCTGCTCACTAACCATGTCGCCTCCCTCGAGGTCGGGCAGGCACAGTACACCTTCCTTCTGAATGAAGACGCCGGCGTGATCGATGACCTCATCGTCTACCGCATCGGCGAGCAGGACTACCTCCTCATCGTCAACGCGGCCAAAGTCGATGAGGACGCCGCCTGGATGGAGGGCAAACTCACCGATGGAGCCTCCTTCGCCGACCGTAGCGACTTCCACGGGGCACTCGCCGTCCAGGGACCCGACGCAGCGAAGATCTACGAAGAGATCTTCGAAGGCCTCGGCGCACCACCACTCCCACCGCGCAACGGTGTCGCCATGATCCCGATGGCAATGGACCGCATCTTCGTCTGCCGCACCGGCTACACCGGCGAGGACGGCTTCGAACTCGTCTGCCCAGCCGAGTCCACGTCGAGCTGGTTGCATAAAATCATCAGCGCCGGAGCCAAACCCTGCGGCCTCGGCGCACGCGACAGCCTGCGGCTCGAGATGGGCTACCCGCTCAACGGCTCCGACCTCAGCCCAGACCACACCCCACTCGAGGCCGGTCTAGGGTTCGCCGTCAAACTCAACAAGGGTGCCTTCACCGGCAGCAAGATCCTAACAGAACAAAAAGAAAACGGGATCAAGACCAAACTCGTCGGCTTCGAGATGATCGATAAGGGACCGCCACCACGCCCGCACTACTCGATCGAAAAAGACGGCGAAGTCATCGCCGAGATCGCCAGTGGCGGCGTCTCCCCAAGCATGAAAAAGGGCATCGGCATGGCGTATCTTCCCATCGAACATTCAAAACTCGGCACCGAGATCAACATCGACATCCGCGGCCGGAAACTCAGAGCAAAAATCGTCAAAAAACCCTTCTACAAAAAATAGCCATACCATGAGCCAGCCAGAAAACGTAAAGTTCGCCGAGTCCCACGAATGGATCACCACCGGTGAGGACGTTGCCACCATCGGGATCAGCCACCACGCCCAAGAAGAACTCAGCGACATCGTGTTCGTCGAACTCCCAGAGGTCGGCCGCACGGTCGAGAAAGGTGAGAGCGTCGCCGTCGTCGAATCCGTCAAAGCAGCCAGCGACATCTACGCCCCAGCCGGCGGCGAGATCACCGAAATCAACACCGCCCTCGAAGATGACCCCGCCAAAGTCAACGCCGACGCCTTCGGCGAAGGCTGGCTCTTCAAAATCAAATTAGCCGACGCCACCGAACTGGACGCCCTCCTCACCCCAGAATCCTACAGCGCGCAAATCTCGTAACCCGGGGCGTCTCGCCTCCTCTCGACCCAAGCCAAATGTCCCACACCGACACATTCCCTCCACGCCACTTGGGCTCCACCCCAGCCCAGACCGTAGCCCTAGCGAAGGCCGCCGGCTACGATTCCCCCGACGCCCTAGTCGACGCCGCGGTCCCGCCATCCATCCGCCTCACCAGCGAACTCAACCTCCCCGCCCCACTCGGCGAGTCCGCCGCCCTGCAACGCCTGTCCAACATCATGGACAAAAACAAGGTCACCAAATCCTACATAGGCCAAGGCTACTACGGCACCATCACCCCGCCCGTCATCCAGCGGAACCTCCTCGAAAACCCCGGCTGGTACACCGCTTACACCCCCTACCAGGCAGAGATCGCCCAGGGCCGCCTCGAAGCCCTCCTCAACTTCCAGACCATGGTCAGCGACCTCACAGGTCTCGACATCGCCAACGCCTCCCTACTCGACGAGGGCACCGCCGCCGCCGAGGCCATGCAGCTCGCCGCCTCCTCCGCGCCCAAGAAAAACAAGTTTTTCGTCTCCGACCGCTGCCACCCACAGACCATCGAAGTCGTCAAGACGCGCGCCGAACCCATCGGCGTCGAAGTCGTCATCGGCGACCATGCCACCTTCACCCCCGACGCAGAAACCTTCGCCACCCTCGTCCAGTATCCAGCCACCGACGGCGGTGCACTCGACTACACCGACTTCATCGAAAAGACCCACGCTGCCGGTGCTATCAGCATCGTCGCCTGTGACCTCCTCGCCCTAACATTGCTGAAAAGCCCGGGAGAGATGGGCGCAGACATCGCCGTCGGCAGCAGCCAACGCTTCGGCGTCCCGCTCGGCAACGGTGGTCCCCACGCCGGCTTCATCGCCTGCATCGACAA
The DNA here is from genome assembly GCA_047619485.1 of Verrucomicrobiales bacterium. Lineage (GTDB taxonomy): Bacteria > Verrucomicrobiota > Verrucomicrobiia > Verrucomicrobiales > DEV007 > JBLHKE01. Next base: position 5,124 of record JBLHKE010000243.1, read on the forward strand.
GCTCAAGCGCAAGCTCCCCGGCCGTATCATCGGCGTCTCCAAAGACGCCCACGGCCAGCCAGCCTACCGGCTCTCCCTCCAGACCCGCGAGCAACACATCCGCCGCGACAAAGCCACCAGTAACATCTGCACCGCCCAGGTCCTGCTAGCCGTCATCGCCACGATGTATGCCAGCTACCACGGCCCCGACGGCCTGCGCCGAATTGCCCGCGCCGTCCACCGCAAGACCGCCCTGCTCGCATCCAGGATCGGTGCCCGGACCGACGTCTTCTTCGACACCATCACCACCGAGGCGAAACCGCAGGCCTGCAACCACATCAACCTGCGCAACAACGCCGACGGAACCACCACCATCTCGCTCGACGAGACCACCACCAACGAAGATCTAGCAGAACTCCTAGAACTATTCGGCGCCGATACCGAAAACCTCGATGCCGAAGCCCTAGCACTACCAGAAAATCTCCAGCGCCAGAGCGACTTCCTCACCCACCCAGTCTTCAACAGCTACCACACCGAGACCGAGATGATGCGCTACCTGCGCCGCCTCGAAGGCCGCGACCTCGCGCTCAACCACAGCATGATCCCGCTCGGATCCTGCACGATGAAGCTCAACGCCGCCGCCGAGATGATGCCGGTCACCTGGCCCACTGTCGGCAACATCCACCCCTTCGCTCCAGCCGACCAGCGCGAAGGCTACACCCAGATGGCGGCCGAGCTAGAATCCTGGCTGGCCGAGATCACCGGCTTCCACGCCGTCTCCCTCCAACCCAACGCCGGATCCCAGGGAGAGTACGCCGGCCTACTCGCCATCCGCAAATACCACGAGTCGCGCGGTGACACCGACCGCAACATCTGCCTCATCCCCACCTCCGCACACGGCACCAACCCCGCTTCCGCCGTGATGACCGGATCCAAAGTCGTCGCCGTGCGCTGTGACGACGAAGGCAACATCGATGTCGAGGACGTTAAAGCGAAAGCCAAACAGCACGCCGCGCACCTGGGCTCCCTGATGATCACCTACCCGTCCACCCACGGCGTGTTCGAGACGACCATTAAAGAGATCTGCCAGATCATCCACGATCACGGCGGCCAAGTCTACATGGACGGAGCCAACATGAACGCCCAGGTCGGCCTGTGCAGCCCCGGCGACATCGGCGCCGATGTCTGCCACCTCAACCTGCACAAAACCTTCTGCATCCCCCACGGCGGCGGCGGCCCCGGCGTCGGACCGATCGGCGTCGCCGCGCACCTAGCCCCATTCCTCCCCGGCGAAGCTGACAACACCACCGTCAGCGCCGCCCCACTAGGCAGCGCCAGCATCCTCGTCATCAGCTGGATGTACATCGCCATGATGGGACCCAGAGCCCTCACCGACGCCACCAAACTCGCCATCATCAACGCCAACTACATGGCCAAGCGTCTCGAAAAATTCTACCCGGTCCTCTACCGCGGCAACGAAGGCCTCGTCGCCCACGAGTGCATCATCGACCTGCGCCCGATCAAAGATGCCACCGGCATCGGCGTCGAGGACGTCGCCAAGCGCCTAATGGACTATGGCTTCCACGCTCCCACCATGTCCTGGCCCGTCCCCGGCACCATGATGATCGAGCCGACCGAGTCCGAGAGCCGCGCCGAACTCGACCGCTTCTGCGATGCCATGATCAGCATCCACGGCGAGATCCGCGCCATCCAGAACGGCGAGGCCGACGCCAAGGACAACGTCTTGATCAACTCCCCCCACACCGCCAAACACGTCACCGCCGACGAGTGGCCACATAGCTACACGAGACAGTCCGCCGCCTTCCCAGCCGAGTGGTTGAAAGACGGTAAATTCTGGCCATCCGTAGGCAGAATCGACAACGTCTTCGGCGACCGCAACCTGGTCTGCACCTGCGAGAGCGTCGAAGTCTACGCGGCCGCCTCCGCCTCTGACGAGTAAAAGGTGGGAAGGTGAAACGTTAAAAGTGGCCGGGGCGTCTCACCTCCCCGAAGCATCTGAAGCGGTATCAGCCCTGTTCGGCTCAAGCCATCCCCCTTGAACCTCCATGCAAATAGCCCTAGGCGTCCCTATGCCTACGGCAGCCCCAGAACTACCTCCGATCACCGACCAGACGAAGTTCAACGTCGAACGCTGGGACGAACTTTGCGCCGACCGGTTCTACGCATCTCTAGATCATCGCATCGAGACCGACACCAACGGCAAAGTCATCGTAAGGGGTTGTCAGGAAATAAGTCATACAAAAGATGCGCAGGAATTTTAGCCAGCACCAAGGCAGATTTCAGCGATTATAGTGGGCTATTTGAGTTGGAAGCTAACGTGGGTGATGGCCAAAATAACCAGCAGATTGTAGGAGTTAATTACTGACAAGCCCTAAGTCCTCCTCCAGCCTTCGACCGCAGCATGCGTTTCTACATAGCGGCCGACCCCGAAGGTGAGCCCCAACCACACTCAACGATCTGCCCTGAGTTCCCCCAGACCGTGTAGCCGGTTCCGCACCAAACCGCATCTGGTCTCCCTCACTTCAAGTCCCCAACCCCATACTCGTTCTTCGGATTGCGATACATCGAGTGCAAGTGATCTAGCGGATCCCCACCGAGATCTTGGCAGGCGTATTCGATGATCAGCGTCGGCCCCTGGAGACGGTACGAAATATCGCTCTCGACCGTCGTCGGCCCACTCCACGCGAAGGTCATCTGATTCACCTCTGCCATCAACTGCTCGAGGCGCTTGCCCGCCTGTTTGGCGGGAAGATCACCGACGTATTCCATTAGCAGCGCCTTCACCAATCCGCGTTGCTCGTCATTGAACTTTTTACAAGCAAAGCCCGTCGGCTCTGGAATCACTCCGTCCTTCGTGGATGGCGCGGTCGCAATCCCACCACGCTTCTTACTGATGATCGCTTCACGTTTCTGCTCATCGCTCAGGGAATTGATCAACTCGTAAGCGACACCGACCTCGCCCTCCATCACCTCAATTTTTTTACCCGCATATTTGATCGCCCTCGGCTGCGTCCCGATGAACGACGGCGACAGGCTGATCTTTTCGCCATGGAAGCTCAGGTTGATCGCCACATGATGCCCATCCAACTGGATCGCCCAAGGCTTCGTCGCCGACGGCTCGCCGAAGATCGCCAACCAGAAATTTTCCGCCCCAAAGCCGGGGCGAGGTTTTCCATTTCGCAGCAGTAGATCATCCGCCAACATGACGTTGCGCGCCTTCTCATATCCCTGCTGGCTCATCACGATTCTCAACAGGTTGCAGGCAAGCTTCAGCTGCCCCTTGTCACAATCGCCAAGCCGCACCCCACCCTGCGGCCCACGTGGCGGCGTATTCGTCCAGATCCCCCGCTCCTTGCTGTCGTAGGCAAGCAGCGCCTGCTTCTTTAAATCACCACCAAGAGATTCCAGAAATTTGTGAGCGAAGTTCGCCATTGCGTCCGGGTTGCCATTTTTCTCAGCAGGCGGCGAGTAGCCCGCGAGGACTTTGCTCACAAGAGACGCGTGCTTCGTCTCTTGGGCATGACAGGCTCCGCAGATCACGGCAACCAACGAAAAGATCCAAAACGCATTTTTCATACGACCAGTCTAACAAGCCCTCCGGTTCAGCACAAGGCGAGGCACTTGCGAATTTCACCCTCAGATCCGACTTCAGACTCCACTTCGAAGTCGACGCAATGCGATTACGATGAGCCGAGAACAGGCAATGGTTTGCTACCGGATCACCTAGTGGTAACGGATTTTGCCCTCAAGCCAATCGATCTAAGTTTTCCCTTGCGAAATCCCTTTCTCTGGGCAGAATACACCTCGTTCTTCGGGCATGCCAGCCCGCTAGAAAGAGAAAGCACCCGTAGCTCAGCTGGATAGAGTGCCTGACTACGAATCAGGAGGTCGGGAGTTCGAATCTCTCCGGGTGTATTTTCTCTTTCAGCGAGCCTTGCAACTTCCCGCAAATCCGGGAAAAGAACCAGCCACTCGATCGACCCGGCTACTTGGAGGGGGCGATGCCTCCCCCTCCCAACCCCCACTCGCTGTCGAGCCTAGCGGTTTCAAAATCTTGAGCGCAAGAGAACGACACAAAGTTCCACGAACCCGATCGAACCGAGCAAAATCTGCAGAACATATCGCGAGCCATTCTCTTCTATCAACCTGTACTGACGAAGCTTCGCTAGCACCGTTTCTTTGCGCTGATCCGTCGGCAACCCCGAGATTTCTAAAAAATCGCCCCTTTCGATCAGCTTCCTGTATCTCAGCACATCGAGCGCGTTTCCAAGTGCACTCTGTCCTATCGTTCGAGGTGTATTTTCCGGATTCAGATGATCCGTGTAGTCGCGACCGTCATTGATTCTAGGGCACCTCCGAAAACCTCATGCGGGCTGGAGCTTGATAAAATCCCCGCTGTCTTCGTTGCTAAAGCGCCCACTATCACCAGATAGCTTAGCGTTTATCGCCTCGCCAGCGGGAATTTTCTCTGCGCCCCATTTCCACAGCAGGTTTCCGGAGCTGCCCTCTATCCACATATGCCTGCACGACCCTCGAGTCGCTTGTCATCCATTTTCGCAAAACAGTCATCAAATCGATCGGTCTCATCATCATGCCCATCCAAGTAATCTAGGAGAGCCCCGACCTTCTCCTCATCACTGATTGGCATGCCCTCAATCATCTTGCGCGCCACACTCCAGAAGAGACTTCGAATCATGGATGCATCAATGATCTCTGCGATTGAGTCGGGATTACCTGAATGCTCCCATTTTGGCACCAGCTCTTTTTCGGCTTCAGACCCACCATTTCTCACGCCAAAAACAATTGCCTGATATCCACAGCCATCCCCTCCACAACCTCGAGCTCTAGGTCGTATCCGCCCCCCCCTTCCGCGCAGCTCCAAACAGATTAGCAGCAGACAAATCTGAACAGCGTAATGGATCCAGCCCTAAGGGCTTGTCAGTAAATAACTCCTACAATCTGCTGGTTATTTTGGCCATCACCCGCGTTAGCTTCCAACTCAAATAGCCCGCTATCATCGCTGAAATCTGCCTTGGTGCTGGCTAAAATTCCT
>JBLHKE010000244.1:0-10174 GCA_047619485.1 Verrucomicrobiales bacterium
CTGCCGCAGAACCTTGCGGAACACATCCCGCTCGTGCTCGTGGAACACAAAATTCCGATCCACAACACGGCTCACGCAGTGGTAGTGGGAACTAAAGCAAAGAGTCGGCAAAATGGGTCTAGCTCGAGGCATACATACATCGTGGACATCTGCGCGGTCATTGCAAGCCTTTTCTTCGACTTTTTAGGGCGCGGCTCGGCGATCTGATTTATGGATCTGGATCGCTCGGTTTGCGTCGTCGGCGGTGGGCTCGCGCTGCGAGCGGTATAAATCGGGCTGGGGCATCGAGTTGTTCTCTAAGCAATCAAGCAGACATTGAATACTGAAGATGGAACGCCGTTTCCTCGGGTCCAGCGACGGAGGGAACTGGAAACGGTGGCTACGGGATGACTGTGATTGCAAATCGAAGTTACGGCATTTCCTTGATCTAAAACTGCCGAAAGTACTTGCGCGAATCCCGATTGGACTCGCGCTCGATCCAGTAGCTCTTGGCATCGGGGTCGAGGCGGCGGCGCAAGGCATCGTAGCGGAACAGCCGCATCAGGATTCCGATCGGGAACACGACGAGATAGAAAACGACGCTCAGCAGGACGTGCGACAAAATCCAACCGAGCGGGAACACCGCCGCCATCCAGCCGATGAACATCCATTTCCGCAACGGTGGAACGGCGTAGTAGAGCCCGATCAATACCGCGGAGATCACCCAGATCCACTTCGCCACGTCAGGCGCATCGAATTTTGACCGTGCGAGCCCGCCGATCATCCCAGCGAATAGCGCGAACAACGGTCCGAACCAAAGCAGCTCGCGGCGCGAGAAAGTTGTCTTCAAGTCGATCACGCTCGTGCCTCCCTCTGATCCTTTTTGAGCAACACCAGATCCTCCATCACCAGAGCGTCCATCTCGGTCGCCATGAAACAACGGTAGGCATCGTCCGGGCTGCACACGATCGGTTCACCACGCACATTGAAACTGGTATTGATCACCAGTGGGCAACCAGTCAGCGCCTCGAAGGCTGCGACGATTTTGTAGTAAAATCCATGCCGTGCAGGATCGACCGTCTGCACCCGCGCCGAACCATCGACATGGGTGACGGCTGGGATTTCCGAGCGCGCGACCTGCAAGCGGTCTAGCCCGCGCGCATCGCCACCGGCGACGGCACGCCGCTTCGATTTGTTAACCGTCGTCACCAGTAGCATGTAGGGGCTCGACTGACCGGGCTCGAATTCAAACCACTCGTGCGCCCGCTCGTGTAGAACAGACGGGGCGAATGGCCGGAATGACTCGCGGTATTTGATCTTCAGGTTGATGAGGCGCTGCATCTTCTCACTGCGAGGATCGCCGAGAATGCTGCGGCAACCAAGCGCACGTGGACCAAACTCCATGCGGCCATGCATCAACCCAACCACCTTGCCCTCTGCGATGCGCTCGGCGATCCAGCGAGCGCGCGCGTCCTCCGACCCGATGCATTCGTGTTGCGCGCCCTCGCGCGTGACGGTGTCGAGGCACGCGTCGTGGTCGAAACGCGGGCCGAGGAGCGAGCCGTGTTGGCTGTCGCCCGTTCCGACCTCGCGCGGCTGATCGAGCAGTTGGTGCCAGATAAATTGCGCCACCCCGAGCGCGCCACCAGCATCGTTGGAAGCCGGTTGGATCCACATCTCGTCGAAGATCCCCTCGCGCAAGATGCGACCGTTGCCGACGCAGTTTAGCGCGACCCCGCCAGCGAGGCAGAGCTTGTCCATCCCGGTCGCCTCTCTGACGTGGCGCGCGCAGCGCAGCATGATCTCCTCCGTCACCGCCTGGATCGAGGCGCCGACGTCCATGAAGTGCTCGCCTATTTCGGAATCAGGCTCACGCCGCGGCTCGCCGAACAGTTGCTCAAACTTTTTCGAAACCATCGACAGCCCTGCCGTGTAATCGAAATACGACATGTCCATCCGGAACGAGCCGTCTTCCTTCAAATCGAGCAGGTGCTCCAAGATGAGATCATAGAATCGCGGCTCGCCGAACGGGGCCAGTCCCATCAGTTTGTACTCACCGCCATTGACCCGGAACCCGCAGTAATGAGTGAACGCCGAATACAGTAGGCCGAGCGAGTGCGGGAAGTGCAGCTCGTGGGTGAGTTCGATCAGGTTGCTTCTCCCGATTCCAAAACTCGCGGTCGCCCATTCGCCAACGCCGTCGAGCGTCAGGATCGCCGCCTCCTCAAATGGCGACGGGAAAAATGCGCTCGCCGCGTGCGACTCGTGGTGCTCGGTGAAGACGAAACGCTTGTCGTATTCACCACCGAGCGCCTTGCGCATCTCGCTTGGGAGATGGAGCTTCTTCTGGAGCCAGATTGGGATCGATTTGAAGAACGAGCGAATGCCGAGCGGCGCGGTCGCAACGTAGGTTTCCAGCAAGCGCTCGAACTTCAGGAACGGCTTGTCGTAGAAACCGACATGATCTAGGTCACCCGCGCTGATCCCGGCCTCGGACAAGCAGTAGTCAACGGCATGCTTTGGAAAGCCCGAGTCATGCTTAACACGGCTGAAACGCTCTTCCTGCGCTGCGGCTACGATCTCGCCATCGACCAACAGCGCCGCTGCAGAGTCGTGGTAGAAAGCGGAAATTCCTAGGATGGCGGCCATACTACTTGTCAGGACTCGCCACAACCGCGCTGTTCATGAGATTTCGTGAACTAGAAGAACGGGTAGATGAATGGGGCGAGAGGAGTCTGGCTAACGATCACCAACGCGATTAGCAGCAGCAGGATGATGAAGATCGGGGTCAGCCACCATTTCTTGTTCTGCCTGAGGAAGTTCCAAAATTCGCTGAAGAATCCCGGCTGACGATCTTCGGCCATCTTGGCGAATTGCGCCGCGCTCGAGAGCGGGGGTGACTCCGGTGTGGGTTTCCCCTCCTGTGTGACGTCGTCAGGCATCGCCCGATGGTACGGAGATAAAGCTGCATTGCAAGTCCGCTTACAATGACTGCGGACTTGGCGGCACTGAGCCTAGCACTCCTACCTTCACCCAAAAACGGTTGCCGCGGGATCCGGCAACGCCGTCGGCCAGCAGCAATGGCTCACGCCTACAGCGCACGTCAGGATCGGAAGCGATCCAGCTACAGATGCGCTCCGAGCAATCTGCAATAAGCACTAAACCACTCGAAATCAGCAAGTTACATACTTTCCTTTGCGGCATTCGCTGCTTCTGGCTGCGACCTTACCCCAAATGGGAAAGGCTGTTAACAGCTAAAGGCTATTCGAAACTCAGCGCATCAGTAATAGTCGCCTCGAATAACTCCCTATTTTCCGTCCAAAGTCGCAATTGCCTAACCCCGATCTCTGTATCGCCCCTTTTTCCCGCCCCGTGAAATTTTCCTATTTAGCCTTTTTCTCCACTGCCTTCGCCAGCTTGATGGCGATTTCTTCCCATGCCGCCGAACTGAGGTTGGCGGAGAGGGTGCAAGTCTCAACCAACAACTCGAACTTCGACATCTCGGTCTTCCCTGGGGGCGCCGCATACAATGACCGCGGAACTCAAGGCACTGACAATGCGCCAGGCATTCCCACCTTCACCAACACTCTGGGCGATGGCACGGTGCTGGACTACAACTTCGTCGGTATCGAAGGAACTGGCAGCGCACTCACCACTTATGCTGATGGCGGAGCCGGTCTGATCCCGACTCCCACAGCGCCGGCGGCAAACGTCCACGGTAACGGTGAAGACTGGGCGAACGTCTGGACGGTCACCGACCCTGTGGACTTTACGACAGTGAAAGATCACAACCCCACTGGAGTCGCCGGGGCGGCAAACACCTTTGCAAGAGCGGCAGAGGTCGATGGAACGATCGATATCTCCGGGCTGACAGACGGAACCGTGTATTTCCCTCACGGCACTTTCGTCAACCAATGGACTCTCACCCTGACGATGAGCGGACCTGGCCAAGAGGATATCGTGGCCTTCGATACCCAACCGGTCAATGGTGAAAGCTCCAACTTCGGTTGGATCACGAGCTTTGCGTTCGAAGATGCTGGCGATTTCACCACGATTGCTTACAACTACACCCATGCGGATCGCGATGGTTCTCGGGCGCGCTTCATGGGAGTCATCCTCGATGGCGAAGTGAACGTCGGTGGTAATGATAGCGATGGCGACTTCCTGCTCGACACTTGGGAGGAAGAGCACTTCGGCAACAATGACGGCACCATCGATCCGGGAGAACTGGATGTCAGCGACGGCACCGAGGACGCCGATGCAGATGGCGCCACCGACCGCCAGGAGCAGAACGCCAACTCCGATCCGAACGTAAAAGATTCCGATGGCGATGGCCTCGAAGACGGACCGGAAATCAACACTCACGGCAGCGACCCGACCCTGGTGGACACCGACGGCGACACTCTTCTCGACGGAGCCGAGGTTAATACTCACGGCAGTGACCCAACGCTCACGGACTCGGATGGCGACACGCTGAATGATGATGAAGAAGTGGCCGCTGGCGCCGATGGGTTCCTTACCGATCCCGCCAAGGCGGACACCGACGACGACGGCGTTAGCGATGACGTCGACACCGAGCCTACTGACCCTGCCAACGACAACGATGGCGACGGTCTCAGCAACATCGATGAGAAGGACATCCACGGCACCGATCCACTGTTGGACGACACCGACGGAGACGGGATCACCGACGGCGAAGAAGTCGTTGCTGGCGAGGACGGCTTCGTCACTCTGCCGCTCGATTCTGATACTGATGATGATGGATTCACCGATGGTGTAGAAGTTGGCCTCGGTTCCGACCCCACTGACATTGCTTCGATTCCCTCAGGCACCAATAACCTGGCATTGCTCGAGAGGGTGCAGGTCTCGAGCAACAACGCGAACTTTGACATCTCTGTGTTCCCGGGCGCAGCCGGCTACAATGACCGTGGAATTGGCGGCTCTGAGCCTGGCGCTCCGACCTTCTTCACCCCATTCGGTGCTGGCACGGTGCTCGACTACAACTTCATCGGCAACGAAGGTTCGGGCAGCGCGCTCACCACTTACGCCAGTGGCGAAGCCGACCTGATCCCGACTCCCACGGCGCCAGCCGAGAACGTCCACGGTAATGGTGAAGAATGGTCGAACGTCTGGACGATCACTGACCCTGAGGGCTTCACGACAGCGAAAGACCACAACCCAACGGGTGTCGCTGGGGCGGCAAACACCTTCGCTAGGTGTGCCGAAGTGACCGGAACGGTCGATATCTCCGATCTGAATGCCGGAACGCTGTATATCCCGCACGGAACCTTCATCAACCAGTGGACCCTCACTCTGACCATGAGCGGACCTGGCCAAGAGGATATCGTTGCCGCCGATACCCAGCCGGCCAATGGCGCAGGCACCAACTTCGGCTGGATCACGAGCTTCTCATTCTCCAATACAGGCGCTTATGACACGATTACCTACAACTACACCAATGCGGACCGCGACGGTTCTCGTGCGCGCTTCATGGGGATGATCCTCGTCGGAGCCCTCGATGTCTCCGCGCCTCGGATCACTAAGATCGTCTATAGCCGCGGAGGTGATCCCGAGAACATCCTCGTCGATCTCACCTTCACCTCGAAGGAGGGTAAGCAATACAGCGTCTTCGCCAGCGGTGATTTCACTTTACCGGTCACGAGTAGAACTGAGGTGGACGACAGCCTCGACGCGGCGGTCGGGGAAACCTCCACAACGACCACCGTTAATTTCAACGCCGTCAATATTCCACTTTTCGGACGACAGTTTTTCGTTGTAAAAGAAAATTCTCCCGCACAATAATTTCGGCAATCCCGCCTCTCAAAGCCCTTAGAAACTAACCAACCCACAATCGACTATTATGAAGAAACAATTCCTCACCATTCCGGCACTATCTGCATTGCTGGCAGTATCCGCTAGCGCAGCCACCTTGACATTCACTTCGCAGACCCAGGTCTCGTTCAACAACGCGAACTACGACCTCTCGGTGTTCGACGGCCAAGCCGCCTACAACGACCGCGGAGTCGGTGGCGCTGAGCCCGGCGCCCCGACCTTCAGATCCACCTTGGGCGATGGCACCTTGCTGAGCTACAATCTTGTTGGCAATGCTGGCAGTGGCACCGCGCTCACCACGTATGCAAGCGGCGGAACGCGCACTCCGACCCCTGTAGCGGATAACTCGGGGCCGACTACCACTCACGGTAATGGCGAAGACTGGGCCAACGTTTGGACGACCACTGACCCGGGCGCAGGGATCGTTTTCACCGGCACCAGGGATGCTAACCCCACTGGGGTTGTCGGCGCAGCCAACACCTTTGCAAGGGCTTCTACTGTTAATGGGGCGATCGACATTTCCGGCTTGGCTTCCGGACAGGTCTACATTCCGGTCGGCTCGTTCAACAATGGTTGGGCGCTGACTCTCACCATGACAGGTGCGGGAGAAACGGATCTGATCGCCGCTGACTCAATCGCAAATGGCGTCATCGGTAACAACAACATCGGCTGGATCGAGGAGTTCAGCTTCACCAGCGAGGGTCAGTATACCGCGATCGGCTATGAGTGGCGCCACAACGATATCGACGGTTCCCGCTCGCGTTTCCAGGGTGTGATGCTCGATGGCACTGCAATCCCCGAGCCTTCGGCCTTGGTCTTGTTCGGCCTCGCTGGTTTCGGAATGTTCCTGCGCCGCCGCCGCTAAGCGTCGAACGCAATGATTCACTAGAAGGCCGCGCAGGAAACTGCGCGGCCTTTCTATTGGCGCGGCTTCGTTTCTGGACGATCTTTAGTCTCCCCAAACTCCCAAACAAACTCTCTCCGTCTCCCCCCAGCGGTTCCCCAGCAGCTCCCCGATCGGGAGGGCTAAAACGAAACTGTTTTCAGGAACGCGGACTTTCCCCCTACGAAAAAATGTCGATGTTCAAGCGCCCCCGTACCCTACTCGCGATCGCCGCTTTCTCCCTGATGGCGTTCCCGGCATCCGCCGCCGACCTCACCCACGAGTCCAGAACCGAGGTCTCGCAGAACAACGCAAACTTCCGTCTCTCGGTCTTCCCCGGCGCGGCGAGTTATGATGACAGCGGGCTCGGCGCCTATAGCCCTCCCACTGGCACTGTCACCACCTTGGGGGACGGCACGGTGTTGGACTACATCTTCGTCGGCAACTCTGGCACTGGCAGCCCGCTAGCGAGTTATTCCGATGGCGGGGCGGGTCGGATCCCAACCCCCACCTCACCAGCGGCGAACGTTCACGGCAATGGTGAAGAATGGGCTGACGTCTGGACCACCACCAATCCTGCCGGCTTCTCGTCGACGAAGAACCATAATCCAACTGGTGTCGCAGGGGCGGCAAACACCTTCGCCAGATCTGCGCAGGTCGATGGAACGATCGATATCTCCGGCTTGGGATCGGGGCAGATTTACATCCCTATTGGCAGTTTCAACAATGCCTGGTCCCTCACCCTGACCATGAGCGGTGCCGGGCAATCGAACATCGTCGCGGTCGATAGCCAAGGCAGTATCGGCAACCAAAACCGAGGCTACATCTCCAGCTTCGATTTCACCAATGAGGGGCAATACGACCAGATCTCCTACAACTTCAGCCACGGCGACACCGACGGGTCCCGCGCCCGGTTCATGGGAGTGATCCTCGACGGAACTGTCGCCGCGACCACACCGCCAACCGTGGTCAACTCCGGCGCCACGGGCATCACCCCGACCGGCGCTACCATTGGTGGCGAAGTCACCGAGAACGGTGGCGGCAGCCCGGCGGTCACCCTCTACTGGGGTGATAACGACGGCGGCACCACTGTGGGCAACTGGGACAACGCGATTCTATTCGGCGGCCAGGCAGGGACGTTTTCCACTGGCATCAGCGGCCTCACGCCGGCCACCACCTACTACTTCCGCGCCTTCGCGAGCAATGCGGCTGGCGACGACTGGGCGAACTCGACTGCCACCTTCTCGACCGGCGCCCCACCCAATCCTCCGACAGTGGTCAACAACGCCGCGTCCGGCGTGACCTTCACCGAAGCCGACCTCAATGGAACCGTCACCGGCACCGGCGGCGAGTCCCCCAACGTCACCATCTATTTTGGTGACAACGACGGCGGCACGACCCCGGGTAGCTGGGATGATTCGATCGCCATCGGCGCACAGTCAGGCGCTTTCAGCAACACTCGCATCGCCCTCACCCACAACACCACCTACCACTTCCGCGCCTTCGCGCAGAACTCCGGCGGCTCCAACTGGGCGCCATCGACCGCCAGCTTCAGCACGCAGGCTTTCTCGCTGCCGATTGTCACCAACAGCGCCGCAACCAACATTACCGGAACCGCCGCCCAGGTCGGTGGAGAGGTCACCTCCACCGGCGGGGATACCCCGACGGTCACGATCTACTTCGGCGACAACGACGGCGGCACGGCGGTCGGCGGCTGGGATGACTCAGTTGTAATCGGTGCGCAGAGCGCCGATTTCTCCTCGGTGCTATCCGGCCTCTCCACCCTCACCACGCACTTCTTTCGCGCCAGCGCGCAGAACGCGGCCGGCACCGTCTGGGCGTCGTCTACTCTCAGCTTCACCACCCTCGAAGTGAGCGAGCTGATCATTAACGAGTTCATGGCGGCCAACGACGGCGGCAACACCAGCAACCCGAACTCCTGGTATCCGATCGCCAACCAAATTCCTGGCACCAGTGAAGACTGGATCGAGATTCTCAATACCGGCACATCGACACTCGACCTCGGCGGCTGGCACCTAACCGACAGTGCCGGCACCCTCAACAAGTGGACCTTCCCCCCCGGCACCAACCTCAGCTCCGGGCAGTTCTTGATTGTCTACGCCTCCAGTGACAATGCCCCAGATGCCAACGGGAATTTGTGCACCAACTTCAAGCTCTCAGCCGGTGGCGATTACCTAGCACTCGTCCGCCCAAGCGGGATCGTCGCCAGCGCTTTCGGGCCAGGCGGAAGCAACTACCCGTCACAGAGCGACGACGTCTCCTACGGCTTGCACCCGAACACCTCAGAATCGGTGTTCTTCAGCTCGCCGACACCTGGCGCGGCCAACGACGCGAGCGGTCTCGCCCGGGTCGAAGACACCAAGTTCTCGCCCGATCGCGGTTACTATCAGACCGCCATCGATGTCACCATCGCGACCGACACCCCCGGCGCCACCATCTACTACACCACTGACGGCATGCCTCCGGTCGATACCAATGGCACCCCCACTGGCACGGCAACTGCCTACGCCGGACCGATCGCTTTGACCCAGACCACCGCCGTGCGTGCGGCGGCGGTTCAGACTGGTTTCGCCCCCACGGACATTGATACCCATACCTACTTCTTGTTGGATATCGACAATGCCAACACCGACGGAACCGACACGGCAGGCCTGAACACGCCCTTCCTGCAACAGACTCGACCAGCTGGCTGGGGCAACCTCTCGTCGGGCGACTTCAACATGGATACCCGGGTCTCCAAGGCCACCGCGACGGCCTCTGGCCACACGACTTCGACCGCGCAGACCATGCTGAAGGGCATGCGCGATATCCCGACCATCTCCATCGCCATGAACCGCGACGACTTCAGTGGCGGGAGTGGCATCTACTTCAATTCGACCCAGAAAGGGTTCGCCTGGGAGCGCGAGTGCTCGGCCGAATTCATCCCGGCCGCCGGCGATACGCGCGCGGACTGGCAGGAGAACTGTGGCCTGCGCGTCCAAGGTGGTGCCAGTCGCACCACCGGCAAGAGCCCGAAACACTCGCTCAGCTTCCGCTTCCGCGGGCCGGGGGGCGCCACGGGGAATCCGAGTTACGGTGTTGGCAAACTCCGCGAGGTCATGTTCCCAGGTTCGGCGGTCGAGGAATTCAATGTCATCGCGCTGCGCGCCGGTTACAACAACTCGTGGATCCACAGCAGTTCCGGCCAGCGGACGGCCGGCTCGATGATCCGCGACCAGTGGATGCGCGAATCGATGCTCGACATGGGCAACCCCGCCGCGGGTGAGGGATTCATGGCGCACCTATTTATCAACGGTCTCTACTGGGGCGTCCACAACCTGGCCGAACGCCAGGACGCCGCCCACTACGCCGCGCACAACGGCGGTGATGAAAAACTGCTCGACGGGCGCAACGCAGGCAGTACCAACGATGGAAACACGACCGCCTACAATGCGATGAAGGCACTGATCGCCGCGACCG
>JBLHKE010000245.1:0-10169 GCA_047619485.1 Verrucomicrobiales bacterium
CAGGACACGTCTGGGGCTCTGCGCCCGACCTTCAGTGCCCGTCGTTTCAGTTGTGGCACGCTCCCGCTGTTCGGCCTCTCCATGACTTTCATGGCGGTCGACCTGATCATGGCTCTCGACTACGCCTGGTATTCCACCATGTGGGGGGTGCAGATCTTCGCTGGCTCCGCACTCAGCTCGATGGCGCTGATCATCCTGACCGTGACCTTCCTGCGCAAACACGGTTACCTTAAAGAGATCGTTAACAAGGAGCACTACCACATCATGGGTAAGCTGTTGTTCGCCTTCGTCGTCTTCTGGGCCTACATCTCCTTCAGCCAATTCTTCCTCTACTGGTATGCTAACATCACTGAGGAAACCAAGTTCTTCATCCTGCGCAATACCGACGGCTGGTTCTATATCTCGATCTTCCTCGTGATCGGCCACTTCGGCGTGCCGTTCCTGTTCCTCCTCCGCCAGAATGCGAAAAAGGATGTCCGGCAGGCCTGCGCGATCTGCTGCTGGATCGTCTTCATGCACGCGGTTGACCTGTATTGGCTCATCATTCCAGAGCGTGGGCCTTCCCTCACGAGCGGTGTGAGTCTCACCATCAAGGGCTCGTTCGTCTATGACCTACTCGCCGTCGTGACCATCGGTTGCATCATCGGCTACATTTTCCTTCGCACCCTTGGAAAGCACAGCATCTACCCGAGCCGCGACCCGCGTCTCAAGGAGTCGATCGAACTGCTCAACTAATCCTTCCTTCCCACTTTATCCTGCTCACCGCACTGCCCGCATTCAAATGGACGACAGCCAAGAAATGACCACCCCGCTCAACCGATTCTTCACCTTCTGGTGGATCCTCGCGGGTTTCGCTGTGTTCGGACTGCTGGCACTCATCGCGAGCCTGTTCAGTGACAGTGGTGACGACAAGGAGTATTCAGCAATCATGGCGACGCGCCTCGCGACCCAGTCCGAGGTCGTCGCAGCCCAGAAGAAACAACTCGAGGAAGTGAAGTTAGATCTCACCGCAGGAGTTGTAGCGCTCAAGGCCACGAAGCCGACCGCCTCGACAACGGCTGTGCCTGGTAGCCCAACCCATCAGAATATGATGGCGGAGATGGCGGCCAAGGCGGCTGCTGATGCGGCTGCTGCAGCCAGCCCGGATGCTCAGAAACTGACCGTCCATACCACCAACCCGACCGCTGGCGAACCGCCGATGCAGTTCAAGGAAACCGAACTGACTGCTGAGGCGGGCAAGCCGATCGAGCTGAATTTTTTGAATGTCGATACGCTGCTGGTTACCGGCCACAACATCGTCATCTGCAAACCTGGCACGCGTGACGCGGTCGCTGCTCTCGCAATGTCGATGGCAGCCGACCCAGAGTTCGTCAAGACGGGTTATGTTCCAACCGATGACGATGTGATTGCTGCTAGCAAGCTGCTCACTCCAGGTCAGAGCGAAGTCGTGAAATTCACGCTGACTGAACCCGGCGATTACCCTTACGTCTGCACCTTTCCAGGTCATTCCTTTCTCATGAAGGGCGTCCTCAAAGTGAAGTAGGAGTCTCCAACCAATTTCTCACCAAGAATTCCGACAAAAACGACCCATGGCATCCGATACCGACACCAGCTCAGGCCAAGTCAAGGCTAGCGACGAAGGGGCGAAGAACCGCGCTGCGATCGACCGCTCTGCCCGCTTGCCGGTGTTGTTCTTCTTCACCAGTTCCGCGCTCTGGCTCGTCATTGCCAGCGTCCTCGGCTTCATCGCCGCGATGAAGCTTCACGATCCAGGCTTCCTCGATTACGACTGGGCTTACTTCCTCAACTACGGCATGGTGAAACCTGCCTTCATCGGCGCGTTCGTCTACGGCTGGGCATTCCAAGCCGGGCTCGGTGTCGCTGTCTGGATCATGGCTCGCCTCTGCCGCACCAAGATCTCCAACCCGTTAACCTTGATCGTCGCCGGCCATTTCTGGAATATTGGAGTGGTGCTCGGCGTCCTCAGTATCTTCCTCGGCTACGCGACCGGGATGGAGTGGATGCAGTTCCCCGCATTCGTCTGGCCTCTGCTCCTCATCGCCTACTCGCTGGTTTCCGTCTGGGTCGTCCTGATGTTCCAACGCCGCCGCCCTGGGCAAGTCTACATCTCGCAGTGGTACTTGCTCGCTGCCTGTTTCTGGTTCCCATGGGTCTACCTCACCGCCAATGTCTTCATCCACGTGCTGCCTGGATCAGCGGTGATGTCCGCTGCGATCAACTCGTGGTACATTAATAATGTTATCTTCATGGTGCTCACCCCGATCGGGCTGGCATCAGCCTATTACTTCATCCCGAAGATCCTCGGGCGCCCGGTGCACAGTTACCAGTTGTCGATCGTCGGTTTCTGGGGGCTCGCCGTCTTGACCGGCTGGTCAGGAATGCAGAAATACCTCGGTGGTCCACTGCCGACCTGGATGCCTGCCATCAGCGGTGCGGCGACGATCCTCATGCTCGTGCCCGTCGTCACCGTGGCGATCAACCACCACCTCACCACCCGCGGCAACCATGACTTGATGCAGTCTAGCCCGACCATGCTCTTCACCGTTGTCGGTGCGGTTGCCTACACCATTACAGCTGGCGTCGCCGCGCTGTTCTGCTTCGTGCCGATCGCTAAGGTGACCCAGTTCACCCATGCTTCCTACGGATTCCAGATCCTCGCGGTCTACGCCTTCTTCTCGATGTCGATGTTCGGTGCGATGTATTTCATCGTCCCGCGTCTGGTCGGCGGCGAGTGGAAGAGTGCTAAAATGATCCGTTTCCACTTCTGGTTTTCCACCTACGGGGTCTTCGCCATCGTTGCGCTACTCATGCTCGGTGGGCTATTCCAAGCCAACGGAATCAATCACAGCTGGGACGAGGGATTTGTCTACGGAGTCGAATCCAGCCGCGGGATGATGGTCGGTGCGGCTGTCGGTTGGGCCTGCATTTTCCTCTCGAACCTCGTTTTCCTTTTCCACCTCTGTCTGATGGTCTGTCGTCGCCAGGGAGCGGAAGCAGATGGTCCGACTTTGCTCCAAGAACCCCGTCATGCTGCGGTGGTCGACATCACCACTGATGCTGACGCGCCCACCGTCGCCGACCCAGCCAAGGCTTAACCGATTCAAATGACTAGCTTACGCCAATTTGTTTTCTTTCTGTTCCTCGCGTTCTTCGTGCCGTGGTGCTTTCTCATCGCTGTGCCATCGGCAAAGCTCGCTGGCATCAAGCCGCAACTGCTCGACGAGAATGATCCTGCCGCTGGTGTTTACCCGCCTGCACGTTCTAATGTCTACAAGGACGGAGAGATCGTCTACGCTCGTCAGG
Organism: Verrucomicrobiales bacterium; assembly: GCA_047619485.1. Lineage (GTDB taxonomy): Bacteria > Verrucomicrobiota > Verrucomicrobiia > Verrucomicrobiales > DEV007 > JBLHKE01. The sequence continues at coordinate 3,325 of JBLHKE010000245.1, forward strand.
GTTGTGCCAATTGCCACACACAGATGATCCGCCCGACCTACTTGGGGATCGATAGTTTCAAGCGTGGCTGGGGTCGCTCGGAAGATCTCGAGCACACCCGCGAGACTCGCCCGGAGGATTTCCTCGGAGACCACTACGCATTTTTAGGAATCCAGCGCAACGGCCCGGATCTCGCAAATGCAGGCCACCGCCTCACGGATCCGACCTGGATCCACTCCCACCTCTACAATCCGCGTCAGCACAATGATTGGTCAAACATGCCATCGTATCGTCACCTCTATGAGGAGCGTAAGATTCAGGGAGCCCCCTCGGATGATGCCCTCGACCTTGAAGGGGACATGGCACCATCCCCGGGATTTGAGATTGTCCCGACCACCGACGCCCGCGTGTTGGTGGACTATCTGATGACGCTAAAACGCGATTCGGAAGTCCCACCGACCCCCGAGCAAATCAAAGCGGCAAAAACCGCCAAAGAAGAAACTTCCGCCTAAGCGTCTACTAGCCCGATCCGATGAGTTCCTCTGACAAAAACGTCGACTACAACGAGAACACCAGTGTTGCAGAAGTGCACGCCTCGGTGAAACGCGAGAAGGCCGATCCGCAGACTGGTCTCGAGCCAGCCACGATCAGCGTGTTTGTCGTCTGTGCGGTTTTCCTCATGATTGGCGGTGCTTATCTCGGTGCCAACGGCGGGTTCAACCCGAGTTCGGTTCTCCCGGGATACATACCTGAGCGCCCGGGTGGTGATTCTGAAGTCGTGGCCATCCCGCCGCAAGAGCAGTGGCTCAAAGATGGCAAGACTGTCTACAGTACCTGTGCCTCGTGTCACGGTGGAACCGGCTTGGGTCTGTCCGCCGACTTCCCACCGCTCGCTGCATCTGAGTGGGTCAACGGAGGCACCGAGCGTCTCGCCGCTCTGATTCTCCACGGGCTGAACGGTCCGATTACGGTCAAGGGTAAGGGCTACGCAGGTATCCTAGCTATGCCTGCCCACAAGGACAGCCACGACTCCACCCAGATCGCCCAAGTCATGAGCTACATTCGCAAGACGTGGGGGAACGATTCCACCTTCGTCAGCACTGAGATGGTCGATGCTGCACGCACAAAGTATGCCGACCAAGCCGGTGCCTTCACTGCCGCGACGCTTCCGTCACCGGATGCGAACCTTCCAGGCGCACTGCCAGAGTGGGCCGGTGGTCCGCCAGCAGCTGACGCCGAGGGTGGGGAAACCGAGGAGGGCGCTGAAGCGACTCCTGAGGAAGCCCCAGCCGCACCTGCCGAATAACTTATTTAACCTTTTCTGACCAACCCCCGAACCACTAGGTAACGACCCATGGGAGCCGCAATCACGAACGCAGACGCCGACAAGCACGATCATCATCATGATGATCATGCCCACGAACTTTCATGGTGGAGGAAGTATGTCTTCTCCACCGACCATAAGATCATTGGCTATCAGTACGGCGTCACGGCTCTGGTCTTCCTCTTCGTTGGTTTCTACCTGATGATGGTGATGCGTTGGAGCATCGCCTATGGCACAGAGCGCCCTCTCCCAGGGATCCTCGCAGCCTTCCTTAATGACGGTTGGCTCGACGAGTATGGCAATGTGACACCTGACATGTACAACATGTTCGGTGCGATGCACGGGACGATCATGGTCTTCCTCGGCATTGTGCCACTCGCCTTCGGTGCTTTTGGTAACTTTGTCACCCCGCTGCAGATCGGCGCACCTGACATGGCCTTTCCTCGTCTCAACATGGCCTCCTACTGGGCTTACCTCGCTGGTGGTATCGTGATGCTCTTGAGCTTCTGGTTGCCTACTGGAGCTGCCGAGACCGGGTGGACGATGTATTCGCCGCTCGCCACCATCGAGCAGATGGATACCGCGAACGTCTGGCTGACAGGGCAGACTTGGTGGCTTCTTGGCATGGTATTGCTGATTTCTTCATCGCTCCTCGGTGCGGTGAACTTCATCACCACCATCATCAACCTCCGCGCTAAGGGCCTGACCTGGATGCGCCTGCCGTTCTTCGTCTGGGGCATGTTCGTCACCGGATTTCTTCTCCTCCTCGCGTTCCCGCCGCTGGAGGTGGCCGCGATCATGCAGCTGATGGATCGCGTCACTGGTAGCTCGTTCTTCATCCCGTCTGGGCTCGTCTTCAACGGCCAGGTCATGGATGCGAGTGGTGGTGGTAGCCCTCTGCTCTACCAGCACCTGTTCTGGTTCCTTGCTCACCCTGAGGTCTACGTCCTCATCCTGCCGGCGCTTTCGATCGTTGCCGAGATCATCCCGAACAACACCCGCAAGCCGCTCTGGGGCTACAAGTCGATGGTCTACGGGGTCATGGTTCTTGGTTTCCTCAGCTTCATCGTCTGGGCGCACCACATGTATCTCACCGGTATGGGTAGCGTCATCTCGACCTTCTTCCAGACCACCACGGTGCTGATTTCTATCCCATCGGTGATTCTGTTGACCTGCTTGTTCATCTCACTCTGGGGTGGATCGATCCGATTCACCGTGCCGATGCTTTGGGCCTGTGCCTTCTTGCCGATGTTTGGTTTCGGTGGTCTCACTGGTCTGCCGCTCGCCTTCAACCTGCTCGACCTGCACTTGCACGACACCTATTACGTCATCGCGCACTTCCACTACATCGTGGCGCCGGGCACGATCTTTGGCCTGTTCGCCGGGATCTATTACTGGATGCCGAAGGCGACCGGTAAGAAGATGAACGACTTCCTCGGTCACCTTCACTTCTGGCCTTCGTTCTTGTTTATGAACTGGATCTTCTTGCCGATGTTCATTCAGGGGATGCGTGGTTTCCACCGCCGTTGGTATGATGGTGGGCGTGCTTACGAGGATCTGACCAACACCGTGTTCTTGCACAAGGACAACATCCTTTCGAAGATGTTCAACGGTGGTGAAATCATCACCATGGGCGATCTAAATATCTTCATCTCGTGGGGAGCCTACGGTCTCGCCATCGCGCAGATCCCATTTGTCATCAACTTCTTCCACACCATTCTCATCAAGAGGAAGAAGGTGGACAGCGACAACCCTTGGGATGCAACCACCCTCGAATGGGCCGCTCCGAACAAGCCGCCGCATGGCAACTTCCTCGAAGAGCCGATAGCTTATCGTGGCCCATACGAATACAGCGTCCCAGGTGCTGATCGTGACTTCACCCCACAGTGGGAGAAGGGCGATGATGGGGTGATCGCCGGAATCTTCGGCGATGAAGAAGAACTCAAAAAAGCAGAAGAAGAGGGCGGCCACTAGCTGATCGACCCACCAACAGACTGCTTACCAACCGACGACCGACCGAAGTTAGATAGATGGAAATTCCTTACGAAGTAAAACCCCGCCCGGACACTGGGTTGTGGAACGCCAAGATTGGCATCTGGCTGTTTTTGGCCTCCGAGGTGATGCTGTTCGGCGGCCTCTTCTCCAGCTACATCTTTCTCCGACTCGGTTCGGGCGCGGATCCCAATTATCACTGGCCGCATCATCTCCTCAATGTGAACTTGGGACTGCTTAACACGATTGTGTTGATCGCATCCTCGGTATTCATCGTTTTCGCTTGGGTGAAACTGAAACTGCGCGACTGGAAGGGCTTCCAGTTCTGGATGCGCCTCGTTCTCCTTTGCGCCCTCGGCTTCTTGATGATCAAGAGCTACGAATACTATACAAAATTCATCCACTACGGTGCCAAGCTCTCGGATAATACGATCATCGAGGGGCACAAGCACCACCACAATGGCGAGACCGTCCCACTGGACTCGATCGCCTATGATGAGATCAATCAGATAAACCTCAACCTTGAGGTCACCGACTACCGGATCAACGACATTGCCTACGGTGCTTCGCGTGGGGATCTCTACTTCCGCCTGGTCGCGAATGCTGAGGGAAAGACCCTGATCGACAACGAGCTGGTCGACACGGCGACTTTCTTCGAATCTGCCTACAATGGGCTATTTGCTGGCAAGGGCTATCAACTCGAAGCGGATGAAGCGGCTGCGATCGCGGATGCGCACAAGGTGCTCAAAGAGAATCTGAGCGGCAACTTCGCCGCGACTAAAAGCAAGATCAAAGAGATCAGGGTCAGCGTTGATGCTCACCGTAAAGCCCAGCGCGCCCCACTTGAGCGTGCGCGAAAGATTGAGTATGCGAAGTTCCGCGAGATCAATCCTGGTCGGGTGAGCGGGGATCTCGAGAAAGAGGCACAGGATCTCGCTCGTCCGATCCGTTGGTTCCCGAGATTGGGTCTCAAGTCGCTGACCCTCGAACCGGTCGGCAAAGATGGTTCGGAGGTGAAGCCGTTCAGCATCGCGACGAAGCGTTCCAAGCTCCGCTCTTTCAGTGAGACCAGCACGACGCTCGGTGATATGACCACAGTTAGCGGTAAGCTGTCCCCGGAGAAGCGTTTCTTGATCATGGACGTCGATCGTATCGATGTGCGCAGCACGACAGTCCCTGAGAACTCGATGATCTGGCAATACCTCGACCCTCACCAGAAGGAGTATTTCCTGAAGCACCGTGACGCTGAGATCGCCAAGGCGAAGGATCATGGTCACGAGCCGAAGATCGCCGACAGCCTGCGGGTTCGGCCAGAGAAGCACGATGGCCATTACCCGAAGGTCGCGATCCCATTTGATCAGATAACGCTCTACTCGAACTTCACTCCAAAGTGGAATACCTACCTTGCTGTCTACTTCGTCCTTACTGGTCTCCACGGTCTCCACGTCCTCATCGGTGCCCTCGTTCTCTCCTACTTCCTGTTCTTCGGGAAGAAGATGTTCGACGAGGACCCTGAGCACCTGACGAACCGTGTGGAAGTCGGCGGCCTGTTCTGGCACTTTGTCGATCTTGTCTGGATCTTCCTGTTCCCGGTCCTCTACCTGATGTAGCCCAGAGGGAACCCGAAACGTAACTTAATTAAAGCAACTATCTCATCATGGGAGAAACTCCTGAAGAAATCCAAAAGCACGTCAAGACCTACATCATCGTAGGTGCGACGCTGATCGCCTGCTCCTTCCTCACGGTTGGAATCACTTTTGTGACAACGAGCGTTGTCATCGGTCTTGCCATCGCCTGCTTCAAGTCAGGCTTGGTAGCGGTGATCTTCATGCACCTGAATCACGAGAAACCGATCATCTACAAGATTCTACTGTTCACCTTTTTCTTCTTCCTAGGCCTCATGATCCTCACGCTCATGGCGCTCTACGACCCGGTGCACATGCGGAATTTCAACGGCTAAACCAGAACAAAATAAATGTCACTTAAAGGATTCCACGTTCTCTTCATCACCCTTGCGACGCTCTGCCTCGTTGGTTTTGCAGTTTGGGCTTTCATGTTCAACACCGACCTCGGGGTTCGTGTTACTGGAGTTTTTAGTGGGATGCTCGGGGTGGCGTTGAGCGTCTACGGAACCTGGTTTTACCAGAACAAGCTCAAGGACTCAACTTTCTAGATCTGCCGATGAACAACCTGATCCACACACTCGTTTCGAACGATCTGTTTCTCGCCTGTGCGACCTGCATGGGGGATGACGGCTCGCTTACCAATAAAGCCGCAGGCTACGCGATCGCTTTCATGCTAGTGATGCTCGCTATCGTTCTCGGCTCGTTGATCAAATTTATGATGTATCTGTCCAAGAGGGACAAGGGGACATTCACTCCATAGTCCCGATCTTTTTTCGAATTATCTGACCTGTATCTACTGTGATTAATAAACTCATCGGACTCCCTGAACTCGCTTCCGAGCACGGTCTCTTGATCGACAATATGCTGGAGCTTCTGCACTGGTTCATTGCGATCCTGCTCTTCGGCTGGGCGACTTTCTATGTCTACTGCCTGATCCGTTTTCGCAAGGGACGCAATCCGAAAGCTGATTACGTTGGCGTCCGCGGTCACGCCTCGACCCACGTCGAGGTCGGTGTGGTGCTTGTCGAAATCGTTCTGCTCCTCGGGTTTGCTTTCCCATTGTGGGGCAAACGAGTCAGTGACTACCCTGCGACTGACCCCGATGTGGTCAAAGTCCGCGTGGTTGGTGAGCGGTTCAAGTGGACTTACCACTACCCCGGCCTAGACGGCAAATTCGGCATCACTCGTGGTCAGTTGATTCCTGGCTCGCGCTTCGGTCTCGGCATCGATCCGGCTGACCCGTATGGTGAGGATGATTTCTTGGCGAGTGCCCTGATCTTGCCGAAGGACCGGAACTGCATCATCGAGATTTCCACGAAGGATGTGATTCACAACCTAGCCATCGTTCCGATGCGGATCCAGCACGATGCCATTTCAGGCACTCCAGCTCACATGTGGTTCAAGCCGATTAAGACTGGTAAATGGGAAATGATCTGTGCCCAGCTTTGTGGCAGCGGTCACTCGGCCATGAAGGGCTTGCTCGAGGTCAAAGAGGCCGAGGATTACGACAAGTGGTACGCGGGTAAGGCGGAATCTGCCGCTCCAGAAAAGGAGAGCCTAGCGTCTGCGGGCGAGTAGCGAGGCCCTGCTAAGGGGCTTGTCAGTAAATAACTCCTACAATCTGCTGGTCATTTTGGCCATCACCAAGCCGAATCCAACACAGGTGATGGCGAAAAAGACTAGTCGATATTGATTAGTTGTTTTTCGTTTTCCCCTAGCCTCCGCGAGGGTTACGGTTTGCGTTCTGTATGGGTTTCCGCACGGCTTGCCATGATGGTGCTCCAAGCCGAGAGCTTGGTTATCATGAAAAATATTTTCCTATCGGTCGTCCTGTTTGCAGCTATTCAGAGCATCGCCTACACGGCTGATAAGTTCGAGATCGATCTCCTCCGCCCATACAAAACCGGGCAGGTGTATGAGCTGTC
>JBLHKE010000246.1:0-10162 GCA_047619485.1 Verrucomicrobiales bacterium
CAGGTCCCGGCTGGGCAGACCGTCGTGATCCTTCACACCGTGGCGCAACCGGGGAAGACGACTGATTTTAGCGCCAAGAATTTGACCAAGATGCTCAAGGACTCGTCGCTAAAATCAGTGTTAAAATCGGTGCCGAGCCGCTACCGATCGCGCATTATTAACTTTTCCGCCGGTGGTGATTTCGGCGGGCTGTCGCTGCTGGCCAGCACCACGATCGAGGGGTTGGGGATCGATCGCGGCAAGAGCGACGTGCTCGCGCTAGGAGCCGAGAGCCGCATGCTTGGTTCCTCGAGTTGTGCCGAGTTGAAACTGGCGACCAGCTACGGCGAGGCGCTGATCCCCTACGAGAAGGTGGCGGCTTTTGTCGGTGGCAACCAGGGACGCCGGCGCGTGTCACGGGTGTTCCTCCGCGACGGACAGGTCTACACTGGGAAGGCGAGTGCGAGCGCGATGCGCTTCGTGATGCCGAACGGGACGAAGATGGAACTCAGCGTCGATGGTCTCGACCGCCTGGTACGCAAGGAGGTTCCCGGTGAGGGGAAGTGGGGCGAGAATGTGAACGCGATGCTCGAGACCTACACTGGGGATCGCATCGCGATCTCGAATGGCACCGAGGTGATGCTCGACGCGGTGACCCCGTGGGGGCCGATCCGATTCAGCCTCGATGACGTGCTCTGGCTGTCGCCTCCCGAAGATGAACCGGTCGGGCACCACATCGAATTCAAAGACGGCAGCCGCTTCTTCGCCTACCTCGTCGGCGGGAGCTTGGCAGTCGAGTCGGAACTGTTCGGCAAGCTCGACATCGAGACCGGTCAAATTCGTGCCGTGGTGACCGCAGGAATGCTCGCCAAAGTAAAAGACCAGGAGAAGGCGGGTGGGTCGATGATGCTCGGCATGGATGAGAGCGTGCAGGTGCCCCACGTGGTGCTAGTCGGCGGGCAACGGATGATCGGCAGGGTTGCTGCCCCGACGATCGGGGCGATCACCAATGCCCAGTTGATCGAAATACCGCCAGAGAATATCCGCCTGATGCGCAGCACGCGCGAGGAGTTCGAGGGTAGTCCAAACCAGGTGCCGCCATTCGTGATCGAGCTGTGGGGAGGATCATTGATCAACGGTCAGATCAAGGAGGCTGTGATCCCAGTGAGGGTGCGTGGACAGGTCTGGAATATCCCGCAGGGCGACGTCGTGGAAATCGTTTCCCCGACCCCCCGGATCTCGGACGAGACCCGGCGGGTGATCGCCGCGCTGATCCGCGAGTTAGGCAACGAGGATTGGGAGAAGCGCGAAGAGGCGAGCGGTTCGCTCGGCGAGTATGGCTACATGGCGAAGGCCTTGCTAGCCGATGCCCTGCGCGTGACGCCAGATGCGGAGGTCCGCCGGCGGATCGATCAACTACTTAGCGAGATGCCCTAAGCGACCATGAGCGAGACGAACGAGAAGACGACATCGAACCAACAGACGGGGCGCTTTGCTGCGGCCGGTGAGGCTGCGGTGAAACGACTCAACCTCGTCCACTGGTTGCGCTGTTTGAGATCGAGCGCGCTGCCGGTGTGCGGTGGCAGCCTGCTGGTGATCCTATCATTGCGCTATTTTGGTGTGCGCTGGGCCGACTGGCTAGCTGCGCTGGCGATCGTCGGGCTGTGGCTGCTGGGAGGGTTCCTCTGGGCTGCCATGCGCAAGCCGTCGCGCTTCGCCGCGCTGGCGGCCTGGGACGAGAGTGCCGGGCGCAAGGAGGCATTGGCGTCTGCCGAGTTTTTTGAGGGCAAACCCGCGCTGACCGAGGGCGAGAAGCTGCACCTGCTACGCAGCGAACAGATCTTGAAAGATGCGGAAAAATCGCTGTCACAAGATCTGCCCCTGCCGAAGATGATCTGGCAGTGGGCCTTGCCGCTGCTGGTCTTGCTGTTCTCGTTCAGCCCTTTGCTTAAACCCCAGCTAGGTGCCGAAGATCGCAAGTTGAGCGACGAGGCTAGTGAAGTTGCCAAGGCGGAGGCAGACAAATTGAAGGAGGTGTTGGATGATCTAGAGAAAGCACAGGGGCTCACGGCTGAGGAGAAGAAGAAATACGATGAGGTGGTGAAGAATGCCCGGGACACCACTGCTAAGGAACTCCAGCAGGCTGGCGACAAGTCGACACGCGAGGTGTTGAAGGAACTCGAGGAGCGTGCCCGCGCGGCTGAGAAGCTGGCCAAGGAACTTGGTGGCGAAGATGATAAATGGGCGTCTGAAGAGATGCTCGAGGAGATGGGAAAACACGCCGATACCGCGGATTTGGCAGATGCGATCAAGGGGAAAAAGGCCACCAAGAGCGCCAACGAGGCGCGCCAGATCGCCGATAACCTGAAATCCGACAAGCTGACCAACGAGGTCGAGAGCCGCGTCGATAAGGCCTTGGAAAAAACGGCGGACAAGGCCGACGAGAAAGACGCGAAGAAGCCGGTGGGTAAACATTTCAAGACCGCCTCGAAGCGGATGAAGGCGAAGAAGACGCATGATGCGGCTGCCGAGTTCGAGAAGCTGGCGCAGGAGTTTGACACCAAGGCGCAGCGCGAGCGGGCGAAGAAGCAGATGCAGAAACTCGCCAAGCAACTGCGCAATGCGGGCAGCAAGATCGCCGGCAAGAACATGGGTGGCATGCAGAAGCTCGCTGGCAAACAGAACAAGGGCATGAAGTTGCTGAAGATGCCCCCGGGCTTCGAGCAGAACCAGATGCAGAAGCTCGGCAAGAGCCAGGCGATGCGCATGCAGAACATGCCGATGATGCAGATGCCGCCCGGGATGAAGCCTGGCAAGCCGGGCCAGGGCAAGCCGATGGCGATGGCTCCCGTTCCCGGCATGACGCCGAAGCCTGGAATGGGGATGGTCCCTGGCATGGGGCAGAAACCTGGTGCTGGCATGGGGATGATCCCCGTTCCTGGGATGGGCGCGGGGCAAGGGATGGGCATGGCGGCTCAGGGCGGGCTGCAGGCTGGCGCTGGGACGAGCGGATTGGGCAACGCCCCGACGAAACCGAATGCCGCGAAATTGAACTCGACCGTCAACGCGAAGATCAACGCCGATGGCGATGTCTCGATGCGTGCGGTCGAAGGTGAGGTGCGCGGCGAGGCTGCCGGGCGCACTGCAACGGCGGAGCGCGTCGAATTCGTCAATGTGCAGGAGGAGGCGCTGGATGAGGCGACCTTGCCCAGCTCGCGTCGCGCGCATGTGAAACGTTACTTTGACCTGCTGCGCGAACAGTTCGAGGCGCAGGAGGGCGAATAGAATTTAATCTGAGACAACGAACCAAACGAAGATCCGACTATGAAAACCAGCGAACAGCTCGACAAGGAGCTCACCGAATTCAAATCCACTTTCGATGGGCTCAAGAACGAGATCCAGAAAGCGATCGTCGGCTACGATGACCTGCTGATCGATACGATGGTGGCGATCTTTTCGCAGGGACACGTGCTGCTCGAGGGGGTCCCCGGCCTCGGCAAGACCTTCCTAGTGAAGGTCATCTCAGAGGTGCTCGGTCTCGAGTCTGGGCGGGTGCAGTGCACGCCAGACCTGATGCCGGCGGACATCCTCGGCACGCAGATCGTCAACGAGGACGAGAACGGTCGCCGGTCGTTGCACTTTGAAAAAGGCCCCGTGTTCCGCAACCTGCTACTGGTCGATGAGATCAATCGCGCCACACCGAAAACCCAGGCGGCGCTGCTGGAGGTGATGCAGGAGGGGCGCGTGACCACCGGGGGCGAAACCCATCAACTCCCGCTTCCGTTCTTCGTGCTAGCGACCCAGAACCCGATGGAGATGGAGGGAACCTACCCACTGCCCGAGGCGCAGCTCGACCGTTTCATGTTCAAGATCCAGGTGCCTTTCCCGACCCTGGAATCACTGGTCGAGATTTCCAAGCGGACGACCGGTTTCCATACCGTGCACCTCGGCGAGAAGATGAGCGGGGCGGAGTTGATCAATTTCCAGGAGACGCTGACCCACGTGCCGGTGGCGGACCCAGTCACTTCGTATGCAGCGCAACTTATCCTCGCGACGCACCCAGACACGCCGAGTTCGAGCGAGAAGGTCAAGCGTTACGTATCCTACGGGGCGAGCCCACGTGGTCTGCAGGCGCTGATTCGCGGCGCGCGTGTGCACGCCGTGTTGAGTGGTCGCACGGCGGTATCGGTCGACGACGTGCGCCGCGTGGCGAAGGTCGCGCTGCGCCACCGGATCATCCTCAACTTCGAGGGTGAGGCGGAATCGATCAGCGTCGACAGCCTCATCGATGGCATCAGCGGAAATCTGCCAACTCCGGCCAAGGGAGCCGCGGCCTAGGATATTGCGAATGCATTGGTTTCGACAGATCGTAATGCGGGCACTGCTGTCCGCTGTTCAAGGCTCTCGCGGGCAGGGGTGCCCGTTTTACCGACGGCTCGGTTTCGTGCTGATCGCCTCGCTATTCTTCTGCTCGTCAGCGAATGCCCAGGAAGATCCAGAGAAGTTCGAGAAGCAGTCGGGCGCACTCCGCACTGCGCTCCACTTCGACCCGTCGCTCGAAGCTCCGTTGAAGAACCTCGCCAAACTCTACACGGGGGCAGACCGTGCTGAGGAGCTGCTGTCGGTCTACCGCACCCATACTACCCAATACCCGCAGGACGAGAGCGCGCGGGTCGTTCTCATCCGCTTGCTGCGCGAGATGCGCAAGCCGGATGCTCGGGCGCTGATCACCAAGGCGCGCAAGGAATTTCCCAACAGCTCGCTCATCGCCTATTTGTCTTTTCAGGAACTCAGTGACGAGAAAGACCCGCGCGCGCTCGATGCTCTCTCGGGTGCGATCACCGCCGAGATCAAACCGGGTCGTAAGCGGCTGTGGATCGATCAATTAGTCGACCTCGCAGTCGCCGAGGGACGGCAGGATCTCGCTAGCAAACACCTCACCGCACTCGCTGCGGCACCAGGTCAGTCGGCGGAATTTCTCGTCGCCCTAGCGCGCAAGATGCAGACGGCGAAATTCCACGAGCTGGTGCTAACCACCCTCGACAAGGCGCGGGCGATCAATGCGTCGCCGGAGCTCAAGGTTGACATCGAGTTGGTCGCCGCCACCGCGGAGTCTGCACAGGGTAGCTTCGAGGATGCCGGCAAGCGGCTCGATGCGCTGCTCGAGACGGTCGCGGCCGACTACTGGCGCCGCCCGGAGATCGTCAGCCGCCGGGTAAATTTACTCAGCACTGATGCTGCGCGTGAGACCATGTTGAAGGCCGCCCGCAAACGCTTCGAAGCTGAACCGCAGAGTGAGGCGGTGGCCTTGGATCTCGGTGAGCTGTTAGTCGCGTGCGAGCTGCGCCGCGACGCCCTCGGGGTCTATCTCAAGGCCTCCAAGAATCTACCGAACTCCGAGCGCATCGAGCGTTCTGCGCTGGAGCTGTTCGACCGCCTCAATGATCTGCGTGGTTCGCGGGAATTCCTCCTCGAGCGCTTGGAGAAAAACCCGGACCGGCTCGATTTGGAATACCGCTACGTGAAGGCGCTCTACGCGGCTGGTGAGGCCGACAAGGCGCTGGCGCGCTACGAGGCATTACTGGCGCGGCTCGAGGTGGATTCGCGCCTCGACCAGACCTTGGAGCTGGCGCGCTACTTGCGGCGGATGGGCTTGCCTGACAGCGCGATCGTCTTGTTCAAGCAGGTGGTCGAGCAGGAGCCCGATCGGCTCGATGTGCGCCGGGAGCTGGCTGAAACCTACATGGCGGTCGGGAAACGCGGAGCCTCGCGGAAATTATTCAACGCAGAACTCGCGGATGGGGCTGAGATCGAGAACTTCCTCGATGTCGTGCAGTTCATGATCCAGCAGGAGATCTTGCTCGAGGCGAAACAGGCGATCACCAAACGGCTCGACGGCGACGGTGACAACTTCGAACTGCGCCTCCTACTCCTCGGCGTGCAGGCCAAACTCGGCGACCAGCTCGCTGGCGAAAGCCTGCTGCAATCGACGCGGCTCCTCGCCGACACCGAAGCCCGTTACCGCAGCTGGTCCGAAGCCGCGACGAAGTTTCATGAGATGTTCGAGACGCTCGAGTCGTTCTTGGATGCCGAGCACGGGCGGCTTGTGGGAGACGCCGCTGAGTGGACGCCACAGCGCATCGCCCGGTTCCTAACCTTCTGTGATATCGCCGATCGCTCGGAGCAGCGCACGCGCGTCGTCGAGGTAATACGCGGGCAGATCCAGAACGTGGACACGCCAGCTGCGCTCAGGCTCGAATTGCGCAGGTTGTTGGTGCGTCTGTTAGATCGCGATCCGACAGCGCTCGCCGAGCTGCAGGAGAATCTCGAGACCCTGGAGAGGGACGATGCGGGTCGCTCGGACGAATACCGCCTGCTGATGGGCAAGAGCTACATGGATGCCCAGCGCCCGGACCTTGCGGCGCCATTGCTCGAGGGTATCGATTTCGAGAAGGTCGGCGACTCGCGCCTGCTGGCCGGATTGCACACCAGCTTCTTGGATCGAGGTGAGCCGCGCAAGGCGTTGCGCGTCCTCGAGCGCATCACCGTGCTCGAGCCGACCAACCGCGGCAACTGGCAGACGTGGCTGACCCTGCTGGCGGCGCTGGGGGAGGAGGCCGAGCTGCGCTATGCGATCCGTCGCCTGATCGTTGGGATCGATCGCATGCCATTAAGTGAGGGCACCTACTCGTTGCTGCGTGGTCATCTGACCGATTCCTACTGGCGCACGATCGCTATGAAATTATCTAGTGGCGAGAACGAGCGACTCGGTGAGATTTTTTCTTTACTGGATGCAATTGAACGCAGCGGTCGCCTGCCTGCGGAGCAACTGTGGGTTATCTGGACTCGCGCGCACATCCTCAGCCAACAGGGCCGCACCCGCGCGCTCGAGGAGGCGCTGGCGCAACTCGAACAGGCAGCCGAAGGGCTGAAGGTTGATGGCGAAGCGGGCGAGGACGCTAAGTCGAAGCCGGAGGTGATGATCTATTTTCCAGATGGGCTCGCGGTCTCTGTCGACGCGGCCTTGCAGATTTTGCGTGAGCCGACGACACCGACGAACGCGGTGCCGGCGGTGCCTTCGTCTGGTCCGCTTCCAGACCTCCGGGCGGATTGGGCCTTCGAAACCGACGGTCAATCACCGATCACCCAGAGCCTGCCGATGCCGAATGGCGATCTGGTCGTGTTCGATCGCTCGGGTTCGTTGTATCGGATTGCTGGGAAGTCTGGGAAGTTGATTTGGCGCACGAGCTCAAAGCAGATGGAGGAGGTGATCCCTGCTGACGTCAATGCGATCCCTGGCGGTCAGACTTCGAGCCGCAACTCCTCCAGTCGTTCCCGCACGGTGAAAGGGCAGACCTTGCCGCAGTGTGTCGCCGATACTGATGGCAACGTGATCCTGCCTTTCCGCGGCTACCTCCTGTGTCTCTCCGGTGAGGATGGACGCCCTAAGTGGCTCGGGGAGATGGGCGGCATCGCGGTGGCCGAACACGGGATCACGAATCCTCTGACGCTGTTCGTCGATGGCGATCAGGTGCTCGCCTACAACAGTGTGACGGCCGTGGCCGCCTCCTTCGACCGGCGTAGCGGCAAGCTTGATTGGGAACGAGAAATCTTACCTCGGAAGGGGGCGTCTCGACCCGCCAATAGCGGTTACACGCTGACGGATTTCACTGCGGGTGCGAGCTATTCCGATGGGCGCATGCTCGTCTATGGTCGCCACGCCGCTATCATCGAGACGAGCCAAGGCAAGACCGTCTGGTCGTTCGAGGCCGGGGACGTCCGGGCGTTTCCGATCAAACTAGCCTCGCCCGAGGATGCCCGTAATCGAGGCAGTCTGGTGCCCAACCCTGCGACTTGGAACACGGGGCGCAATAGTGGGCCGAGCAACATCAACTACCTTGGGCGTTCTGCTGACAGCTCAGTGGACTCCGGTTTCGCACTCCGCGGCGGTTCCCTCTTGGCGCCCGCTACGAGTTGGACAACGTATGTCGGCAGCGGCCAGCTCGGGATGGGGGTGTTGGTAGGCAAGCGCCTGATGTTGTTTGGCAAGGGCCTCGATGTCCTCTCCCTCGACCTGCCACTCGCTGGCATGCAGCGAAACTTCTACAGCAACGTCTTCGTTGGCACGAGCGGCAACAAGGCCTGCTTCCTCAGCGGCAGCCAGCTCACGATCCTCAACCTGAGCCGCAACACCGTGGTGGAGGTAAGTTTGGCTGGGGTCGTCGATGCGACCAGCGCCGAGCTACAAGTCTCCATCGCTGGCACGCGCGTCTATGCGAGTGGTGGCAACGGCGTCCGATGCCTCAACATCCACTCTGGTGGGACGATTTTTGAATCGCCTTGGCCGCAGCGTGTCGCACGCATGATCTCGTCTAGCGGCGCGCAGGGCGAAGCCTCGAAAGACTCGACCTCGATGTCGCACTACTGGCAGGGACGTATCGCCAGCATCCAGCCCGGTAGCCGCTTCCAGACCCTCGGCACGAGCTACTCGTCGAAAGCCTCTTCCCCCGCGATGCCCGCATGTTTTCCCGTCACCAACACGGTTGCGGACGGTCGTCTCTTCGCCCTCGTCGCGCCGCACCAAATCGTCGCCATCTCACAGCAATCGAACAACGAATCTACGAATACCGATGCCAGCCAGCCCAAAGACTGAAGCCGACGAGCTGCTAGATCCGGCTTTCCTCGACAAGCTGCGTGCGCTGTTCCTGAAGCTGCGCAAGCGCAAGCTGCTGCGCAAAAAAGGCCAGCAATCCACCCCGGCGACCGGGTTCACCCGCGAGTTCAAAGATTTCCGCCACTACACGAAGAACGACGACTACCGCTCGATCGACTGGCGCCTCTACGCGCGCCTCGAACGGCTGTTCATCCGCCTCTACGAGGAGGTGCAGGAGTTCCATGTGCACATCCTCATCGATACCAGCGAGTCGATGGCCAAGCCGTTCCCGGAGAAACGCAAAACCGCGCTCAAGGTCGCCGTGGCGCTCTCCTACATGGGGCTGGTCAGCCAGCACCGCGTCTCGCTCTACACCATGAGCGATCGTGTCGTCAGCGGCCTGCCGCCATTTTCCGGGCAGGGGAACATTCGCAAGATCGTCGACCACCTCGCGGGCATCGAGTTCGGCGGCATCACTGATCTCGAAACCTGCTTTAAAGAATTCCGCCCGACCCGCCAGCGCTACGGCGTCATCTTTGTCATCAGTGATCTGTTCGGCGAGGAGGTTGGCAGCGCCGTCGATGCGCTAAAATGCACCGGTAGCTGGCGAGGGGAACCGCACATGGTGCACGTGTTCGATCCCTGGGAGCGCAACCCCAATCTCGACGGCGAGATCGAACTCGTCGATGTCGAAACCAAAGAAGTCCGCCGTCTCTGGCTCACCAAACGCGACATCAAACGCTACCAGGACACCTTCGCCAAATTCGTCGACGGCGTCTCTGAAGAATGCGTTCGCCGCCGGATGGACTACCTGCAGTGGACGACCGATGAGAATTTCGAGGAGATGTTCCTCGAGATGCTTTCCCGTGGCTCGGTGCTGTCGAATACGAATTAATCGGTAAGTGCAAATCCTAAACCCAGCTTACCTCGGCCTAGCACTGCTCGCAGTGATCCCGATCTTGCTGTACTTTTTCCGTCGCAAATCGAAGACGGTCGAAGTCTCTACGCTGGTGTTTTTCAAAACACTCGCGCGCGAGCACCAGGAGTCGGCCTGGTTGCGTCACATCAAGAAGCTGCTGTCACTCCTACTGACGCTCATGGTGCTCTTCGCGGCGGTGTTCGCGCTGTCGAAGCTGGTCTTTGCACCCAAGGCCGACGACATCCGCAGTGTCGTCATCCTACTAGATCGCTCCGCCTCGATGTCTGCAACCGATGCGGATGGTCGCACTCGACTGGAAGCTGCCAAGGAGGAGATCCGCGCGCGCCTCGATGCCTTACCGGAGAATGTCGAAGTCTCACTGGTCGCCTACGATTCCCGTCCCGAAGTTCTCCAACCGGTCTCCACCGTGCGCCGTGAACTGTTGCGCAAGCTGCGCGATGTCGAACTCCGCCCGGTCGAGGATAAATTCGATGCGGCGCTAGCCGCGGCAACCATGACGGCGTCGCTCAACACACCGAGCGTCATCTGGCATGCCAGCGATCGCCAATTGGCTGCGGTATCTCGTCCCGCTGACAGCGAAGAGGACGAGA
>JBLHKE010000247.1:0-10143 GCA_047619485.1 Verrucomicrobiales bacterium
TGGGACTGCTGGATCTGTGCCAGAGCCAGGATTTCCACGTGCATTGGGACTGTGGGCGTTTGTTGCCTCTGGTAGTCCGTCGAGACCGTGCAGATTGCGTAGCTGTTTGCCGCGTGCCTTTGCAATCTGCGAGGTAGTGCCAGCCCTGAGCGCAGTTTTCCGCGAGAACTACCGACCCGGGCCGCGTGTGGTCGGTGGCACGCGTCTTGCATAAGAGAGAGGTAGATTCGTGACCACCATTCAATGAAGAAGCGTGGGTGCTCCGGAGTTTCCTCCGCTAACAAAAACCTAAAACTGAAAGTACATACCTATGGATAAAGAAAAAGCAGAAGAAGTCGTCAAAGAGATGAACGCCTACCTATCCCAATTTAAGGAGATGTCGCACCGCGCTCAGTCGCGCATCGTCAAACTGGCGGAACTCTCGTTTGTCATCGAAGACAATCTCAAACAGAAAGAATACGCAGATCGTGTCACCGAGCTGTTTTCGATTTCGACAAATTTCGAGGACAAGCTCGAAGCGCTGATCCACGACTACGAGATCGAGCGCAACCGGATTGAGAATGAGGCTGGCTAAATGCCTGTAACGAAACGAAAAAAATGAAAGAAAAACTACCAATAAATAGAGCACCACCAATGATGAGAAGCCTAAAAGATATCGTCGGCTACCGGTTGGATGCGGATGGCGAAACCGTTGGGAAGGTGAAGGATTTGCTGTTCGACGACGAGAAGATGGCGGTGCGTTACATCGTTGCCAATACGGGCGGATGGCTCTCGAAGCAGCGGGTGCTGATCAGCCCAGATCACCTCAGCGAGCCCGATCTCGAGCAATTCGGAAACTACTTCGACGTCGCACTCTCAAAAGAGAAGATCGAAAACGCCCCACTCTTGGAGATGGACGCGCCGATCTCGCGCCAGTATGAAGAGGCGTTCGCTGCCCACTACGATCACCCTCCCTACTGGTCGGGTGCGATGATCTGGGGGTATCACGGATCTCCTGGTGGAGTTGCCATACCGCGCGATGGGCAACCTACTCCGCCGGACGAGGTGATCGACAAAGTCGAGAGATCCCACCAGCGCTCCTTCGAGGAGGTGCGCCAGTATGATATCGAGGCGAACGATGGGGCGATCGGAGTACTCGACGACCTGATTGTCGAGTGTGATTCATGGCGTCTCCGCTATGCGATTGTCGATATCAACGGTTGGATTCCGGGTGGCAAGCGCATGCTCGATATCGATTGGCTAGAAGGCTTCGATTTCACCGGGGCGGTCGCGAAAATCGACCTGCCCAAAGAGAAGATCAAGGACGCACCCGACTTCGATCCGACGGTTGCGGTCAGCGTTGACTACCAAGCGCGGCTCTACAATTACTATGGCAAGCGGGTGCACTGGGAGGAGTCAATCCCTCTGTTCTAGGCAGACTCGCGGCTCCAGTCTCTGGCATTCATTGGAACGCGATTTCGCTAAAGACGAATCCTGATTTGTGGCAGTCGCAACCAGACTGATTATGCCCATCGGCAGACGCTGGATACTTGGTAATAGAATTTTGAAAAACTAGATTATGAACATAGAAAACACGCTACTAAAGCAAGAAAATATAGGTTCGATCTCCCGGGGTATTCGGTCGATCGAGGAGATGATAAGTAAGCTCGACGAAGCCGACGGTCTCGATATGAAACCAAAAGTAGAACGCCTCAGAATCATGGACGAAGCGCTGCTTCGCGATGTGAACGAAGTCAATAAAGACGCCGGTGCAGATCGTGAAACAACTGAGCAACTCTATCAACAGATCAAGAAAGAGACCGACGCATTGAAATTGGAAATGGAAGCTCTTTCTCTGAGGCGGAACTAGGTGCCTGACTAGAATTGCTCTTGAGGATCACCATCGTTCATCAAGTCGCGTCGGCACTCCTGCCGACGCTACCTCTTAAGTAGGTGCCATTCGTGCCTGACCTCCTGAACGTGCACCTACGGCAACCGTGCTCTTGGACGAGACGCGGGAAGCCCGTTGAGGCCACAAGAACCTTGTATAGAGCAGAGACGCGATTTGGGATCGGCAAGGGGGAGTTGAGGAAACTGCCCCGGCCAGCCGAGTTAGAGCTCAATCCTAGCCGAATGCCCGTCAATGGCTTCGTAGCTCAGTATTTCATTCTCGACCGCGAGTGCGATCAGCGTGTCAAAAAATTTGCGTTCCCCGCCGCGGGCTCGATTCAGCCCGAAGATGAGAAGTGCAATGATGATCGCAAGTCCGAGCGCAATTTTGAGTCTGGTGCGTAGACGGTGGGTCGAGTTGTTTGGTTCCGTTTTCATGCAAGAGAATTAGACGCATCAAACATGCCAATCGTTCTCGGGCGACTGTTCCCGCTGGTCGCCGTGCGGGAATCAACCTTCGTGGTGAACGAGTCGTTCAAGTTGCAACGTGGACGGACATAGGGCTCTGCATTTTGCAATGAGTGATCCGCTTTCAGGTCGATTCTGGCCTAAGGGGAAAGCGAAAGATAAATGATTAATAGATGCGCAGGATTTTTGGCCAGCACCAAGGCGTATAAGGCGATCATAGTGGGCTATTTGAGCCGAATCCAACCCAGATGATGGCGAAAAAGACTAGTAGACATTGATTAGTTGTTTTTCGTTTTCCCCTAATCCCGCACTTGGGGGGGGGCGATGGTACGAGGTTTGCGACGTATACAGTTATGACAAACGGCAGAACATTAACCCACAAGCTCATCGAGGCACATCTGCTCCGGGGGAAGATGGTGCCCGGTGAGGGGATCGCCCTGGAGATTGACCAGACGCTCACCCAAGATGCGACCGGGACACTGGTGATGCTGGAGTTTGAGGCGATGGGGATTCCTCGTGTGAAGACCGAGATCTCCGTGCAGTATGTAGACCACAACATCATCCAAGAGGATTTCAAAAACCCCGACGATCATCTATTTCTACATAGCGCCTGCGAGAAGTTCGGGCTGTGGTTCAGTCCTGCGGGAAACGGCGTAAGTCATCCCGTCCACATGGAGCGCTTCGGCATTCCCGGCAAGACACTCGTCGGCTCAGACAGTCACACGCCAGCGGCTGGCGCTCTGGGGATGTTCTCCCTGGGTGCAGGGGGGGTGGAAGTCGCGATGGCGATGGCTGGCCATCCGCTCCACCTTAGTATGCCTGAGGTTTGGGGCGTCCATCTCACGGGGGAACTCCCCGATTGGGTGAGCGCCAAAGACGTGATTCTCGAGATGCTGCGGCGTCACGGCGTCAGCGGGGGGAAAGGGCGCGTCATCGAGTATTTTGGGAGTGGGTTACAATGTCTGAGCGCGATGGATCGCCATGTCATCGCGAACATGGGCACCGAGTTGGGCGCGACGAGCACGGTCTTTCCCAGCGACGACGTCGTCAGTGACTTTCTCCGCCAGCAGGGGCGCGCAGGTGATTTCGTCGGGTCGGTGGCCGATGACGATGCCGCCTACGATGTGCTCGATGAGATCGACTTGTCAAAGCTGGAGCCATTGGTTGCGCTCCCCTCTAGTCCGGGGGATGTCGTCACAGTGAAGTCTGTCGAGGGGCGTCCGATCTACCAAGCCTACGTGGGATCATCTGCCAACCCGGGGCTGCGCGATTTCGCGGTAGCGGCGCAGATTGTAGCCGGGAAGCAGATCCCCCCCCAGGTATCTTTTGACATCAACCCGTCGTCGCGCCAAGTGCTCGAGAACCTCATCGAGCTTGGACATCTCGGAGCACTGATACAGTGTGGTGCCCGATTGCACCAGGCCGGGTGCAATGGTTGCATTGGAATGGGGCAAGCTCCGGCCACCGGGAAGATAAGCATGCGGACGGTGCCGCGCAATTTTCCGGGGCGTTCTGGAACCATCGAAGACCAAGTCTATCTGTGCAGCCCAGAGACCGCTGCCGCCTCAGCGCTCCGGGGGATGATCACTGACCCACGGTCGCTCGACATGGACTACCCCTCATTTGTGGAACCCCATCACCTTCGGCTCAATACCGCAATGCTCGTCCCGCCACTGCCGGAACAGGCTGGACAGGCCACAGCCTTGGTCAAGGGGCCGAATATCAAATCCCTGCCGCAATTCGACCCATTGCCGGACGAACTTGACCTGCCGATCCTGCTCAAACTGGGAGACGATGTCTCGACCGACGAGATCCTCCCGGCCGGAACACGAGTCCTGCCCTACCGGAGCAATATCCCTGAGATCGCAAAGTTCGTGTTTGCCGATGTCGACCGCCGCTACCATGAGCGCGCCCTTGAGAACAAGGAGGGTGGTAGCATGTTGGTTGCGGGCTCCAACTATGGGCAGGGATCGAGCCGTGAACACGCGGCCCTCGCTCCCCGCTTCCTCGGCGTGCGTGTCGTTGTAGCCAAAAGTTTCGCCCGCATCCACCTGCAGAACCTAGCGAACTTTGGCATCCTCCCACTAACATTCGTCGAACCGAATGACTACGATCGGCTGAGCCAAGGGGCGATCCTCCGTTTGAGTAAGTTGGGGAACATCGTCGAAAATCCGGAACTGCCAATCATGGTTGAGTTGCCTGAAAGCAACGAAACGATTTCACTCACGCACGACTTAACCGATCGCCAGCGCCGCAGCGTGCTTGCCGGCGGTCTGCTAAACATAAACCAAGGAGGAAATGATGTTAAGAAGTATCAATGAACTGAATGGATATCCAATCGAGGGGTCGGAGGGTAAGCTGGGGAAGACAAAAAATTTCCTGTTTGACGACCAGAAGTGGGGCGTCCGTTACCTCGTCGTCGATACGGGCGGCTGGCTCCGCGAGCGCAAGGTGCTGATCAGTCCTCGGAACCTGACTTCCCCGGACTACTCGAAGCACTTCCCAGTGAAGCTGACGCGTGCGCAACTCGAAGGCGGGCCAACCCTCGAAGACTCCGCACCCGTCTCCAAGAAATATGAGGATGAGTATGCGAGGTATCACCAGCACGCCCCCTACTGGAACGGTTCCGGGCTGTGGGGGGCTGGAGCATATCCGCACGCGGAGATCACTCCCAGCCCACCTAGCCCCGCCGCGAAGAAGGATCACGAGAAAGTCCTCACGAAGATCGAGGACTGGCACCTTCGCTCCTCGAACGAAGTGATCGGTTACAATATCGCAGCCACCGATGGCGAGATCGGACATGTTGAAGACGTGATCTTGGACACGCGGTCGTGGCGCATCCGCTACTTTGTGATCAACACGCGAAACTGGTTGCCCGGGAGGAAACTGCTAGTCGACGTCGATTGGATCCAAGGCATCTCTTGGCAAACGGCGGACGTCGTTGTCGAGATGACGAAAGCGCAGATCAAAGACTCGCCACAGTTCGATCCGCGAGAGGCGGTCAACCGTGGCTACGAGGAACAACTTTACGACTACTACGGCCGCCCCCGATACTGGTAGGCGTTTAATATCAATGGAACTATTTTACATTCTACTCGTC
This sequence comes from Verrucomicrobiales bacterium, assembly GCA_047619485.1. Lineage (GTDB taxonomy): Bacteria > Verrucomicrobiota > Verrucomicrobiia > Verrucomicrobiales > DEV007 > JBLHKE01. Next base: position 5,438 of record JBLHKE010000247.1, read on the forward strand.
CTCCTGATCGTCACCCGAGTCGGTGGCGAGATTGCCCTGCGCCTTGGACAACCCGCATTGATCGGCAATCTTTTGGCCGGCATCGCGCTGGGTATGGTGGTCAAACACTTCGACCAATCGTTTCCTGTCCTGTCAGAGCTGACCGAGAACCCCGTTTTCACTAGCATCGTTGATCTAGCCGTCTTCTTTTTGATGTTGCTTGCCGGCATGGAGATGCGACCGCGGGAGTTGGTCGAAGGCTCCGGGAAATCCGTTGCGGTTGCCCTCGGAGGGATGTTGGTGCCACTTGCAGCCGGAGTCGCACTGGCTTGGGCTTTCATCCCGGAATCTGAGTACCGTTCGGCGCAGATCATGTTCGTCGCCACTGCGATGGCGATCACGGCGATTCCGGTCGCGGTGAAAGTCCTGCTGGACATCGGTAAGCTGAAATCTCGCGTCGGGAAATTGATCGTCTCGGCGGCGCTGTTCGACGATGTATTGGGTCTCGTCTTGCTAGCCGTACTCACCGCGCTGTTGCAGACTGGTGAGTTTCCGGGCTGGTTGGGAATCCTCGCATTGCTCGGGCGGGTGGCACTTTTTTTCCTGATCTGCGGCATCTTGGGTATGTATGTGTTTCCCTGGATCGCGAAGCTCTTCCGCAAATCGCTGATTGAAGAGATGGAGTTCAGTTTTTTACTCGTCGGAGGGCTAAGCTTTGCAGTGTTGGCGGAGCTGCTCCATCTGCACTTCATCCTCGGTGCTTTCCTGGCTGGCCTCTTCTTCACGACCAGGAGCTTCGGTACGAAAAAGTTCAAAAACGTCGAGTCGAAAGTCACGGCAGTCTCGACAGGGTTTCTCGCGCCGATCTTCTTCGCCTCCATCGGTCTCCACCTCGACCTGCGCGCGGTCGCCGAGATCCCGTTGTTCGTGGGGCTACTTGTGTTCTTTGCGATCGCCTCAAAATTCATCGGGGCAGGCCTGCCGGCGCTGTGGGTGGGGCTTGGGCGTCGCGAGGCAGCCCAGGTCGGCATCGGCATGAGCGCGCGTGGTGCCGTTGAACTGATCATCGCCGACATCGCGCTGCGCGCCGGATTGTTCACGAAGCCGGAGCCAGTCCCGCCGATTATTTCATCGATGTTCTCGGCGGTGGTTATCATGGCGGTGGTGACAACTTTTGTGATGCCGATCGGCCTGAAGATACTAGTCCGATCTGAACGTGACTAGTTAAAGTGCACAGCGGTTGCTCGCGGATTCTAGGTATCACGAATTCACTGTGGGTGAGGGGAGCAGCGACATCTTGAAACGTTGCCAAGAATGGACGCGGCCAACTGATTGTGATCCGAATGGAACGCGGGCAGTAAGTTCTTGGGGGCAGGCGCGCCTCACTCTGAAGGTTAGCGGAAGCCGGGTTTCGCTAGCATGTCAGGAGGTGCCTGCAGGTGCTGAAGTCGAATCACTGCGGCAATAATCGCAAGAATCGCTGAGTCAGGGACTCAAGAACTCATTACCTTAGGACAAGCAGAAACCTAAGAATGCGTTTTATGTATGTTACCATTACAGAGCGGAACAGCGGGGCAATCGTCGAGGTGGCTACCACTGACAAGTTACACAAGCAGGACTACGAGAAATGGACGGCTGCCTTCTGTCGGCCATTCAACTCGGGCAAGGTGATTTATTTTGAGCGGACAGAGAAAGCCGATGCCACGGAGGGCGGGGCGAAGCGTCGGCGTGATCGTATAGCGTCATGAACGATGCTGCCGCACCACTTGGAACCAACGGAAAGGTTGTTTCCGTGCGCGGCAGTGTGGTGGACGGTCGGTTCGACGCCTGCTTGCCTCCGATCCACACGATCCTGCGTGCGAAACACAATGGCGGAATCTCGATCGAAGTCGTCACCCAGCTAGACAGGCACCACGTCCGTGGCGTTGCGTTAAACCCGACCGAGGGACTGGCGAAGGGGGATGCGTTGGAGAATACAGGGAAACCGCTCCAGGCTCCGGTCGGGAAGTCAATTCTGTCGCGCATGTTTGACGTCTTCGGCAACCCGATCGATCGCGGTTCCGCGCCAGAGGGGGGCGAGTGGCGCTCGGTGCACAATGCGCCACCGGCCTTGTTGAGGCGCTCGACGCGATCAGAGATCTTCGAGACTGGGATCAAAGTGATCGACCTCCTCGCGCCACTGGAGCGCGGCGGCAAGACCGGGCTGTTTGGCGGAGCCGGCGTTGGCAAGACGGTGCTGCTCACAGAGATGATCCACAACGTCGCCGGTGCGCACCACGGGGTTAGCATTTTCTGCGGGATCGGCGAGCGCAGCCGGGAGGGCGAGGAACTGTATCGCGAGATGAAGCAGACCGGCGTCCTGCCCAACATGGTAATGGTCTTCGGTCAGATGAATGAACCGCCGGGCAGCCGATTCCGGGTTGGTCATGTAGCGCTGACGATGGCGGAGTATTTCCGCGATGATGAGCACCAAGATGTGTTGCTGCTAGTGGACAACATTTACCGCTTCATCCAGGCCGGGTCTGGCGTGTGCGGCGTCGTGCGCTGCCGAAAATGCCGCCCGACTCGCCGCGATGCAGCGTGCGGAGAAGAATATCGACGACCGCCGCCGCGCACTTGACCTAGAACACAACCATCTGCGGCAGGGTATGATCGACGAGGAGCTATTTGATCTAATTTCCGGTTTCGAGGCGCTTTCGGAACGGCGAGAGTGATGTCGAGAAAATTAGTGCAGATGAGCCAATTATGAAAGACGACAACAATCCAGTGCAGGTTGACCAGAGGACTTACCCATCCGCAGCCGAAGGGGTTTCAGACTCGAAAAAGCACGTGCTTACCGAGCAGACACGCTCGCCAACCTACGAGCTGGCGTTCGCCGATGATGAGTTCCTGCTGCGTGAAGAGATGCGCGGCGTGCGCCTGCAGCTTGAGTTCGAGAAGCCGGAGTTCTACCACAAGAAACAGGGGATTGAATCGACGCTGGTCGTTTTCGGCAGCGCTCGGCTGATGGAAGAATCGAAGGCGCGAACTCTTGTAGATGAAACGCAAGCTGCCGTGTCGCTTACCCCGGGTGATGCCGACAAGGTGGCGGCTGCCAAAGTCGCGCGGCGCATGCTCGCAAACGCTAAATATTATGATGAGGCACGCGAACTGGCTCGGATCGCATCGACTTCCTGCATGCGATCGGAGCAATGCCACTTCGTCGTCTCCACCGGTGGCGGACCTGGCATCATGGAGGCCGCCAACCGTGGTGCCCACGATGTTGGGGCGAAGAGCATCGGGTTGAATATCGTCCTGCCCGATGAGCAGGAGCCCAACCCCTACATCTCACCCGAGCTCTGCTTCCAGTTCCACTACTTCGCGCTGCGCAAGATGCATTTCCTGTTGCGCGCTAAGGCACTGGTATATTTTCCAGGTGGATTTGGAACAATGGATGAGCTGTTCGGCGCGCTGACGCTGATCGAAACAGGCAAGATGAAGCCGCTCCCGGTGATCCTCGTCGGACGAGACTATTGGGAAAAGGCCATCGACCTCGAATTCTTCGTGGCTGAGGGGCTGATATCCGCAGAGGAAGCACGAATCGTTCGGATCGTTGAAACCGGCCAGGAAGCCTGGCAACAGATCACCGAGTTTTACTCGATCTAATTTTGTAATGCGCGACAGCGTACTAGATAGAAGAACGATGTCGAACATCCTCCGAGAACACCACCGTGCCAAGTTGCGCGCGCAGCCCTTTCCTGAATCATGGCTCCCGTTGCTGGCGCGTCACTTTCCACTCTACGGCGTCCTTCCGGAGGAGGATCGGGCGGAACTGCGGGGACACATCCAGGTGTTTCTCGACGAGAAGAGTTTCGAGGGCTGTGGCGGGCTCGAGATCACTGACGAGATCCGGTTAGCGGTCGCCGCGCAGGCCTGTCTCCTGTTGCTGCACCGGGACACCGATTACTATCCGAGGCTGCGTTCGATCCTCGTCTACCCGCAGCATTTCCTCGCGACGGGTGTGCGTCGTGGGGAGGATGGCCTGGTGCACCAGCGTGGTTCGACCTTGCTGGGCGAGTCTTGGAGGACGGGGTCTGTCATTCTTTCGTGGGAGTCGGTTAGGCATGGGGGCGAAAATTCCCAAGACGGTGAGAACGTTGTGTTCCACGAGTTTGCCCACCAGCTCGACATTGAGGATGGTAGCGTCGATGGCTCCCCAGCTTTGGGAGATGGCCTGCGATTTACCGAGCGGCGCAGCAAATATGTCAGCTGGGCACGAGTCATGAGAGTCGAATACGAACTGTTGCAGTTCTTCAGGAGTCACCACCGAAAATCTTTGCTTAGCCACTACGGGGCGACCAACCCGGCGGAATTTTTTGCGGTCGCAACAGAGACATTTTTCGAAAAACCCAAACAGATGCTCAAACAGCATCCAGAACTCTACGCGGAGCTCCAAGACTATTTCGAGCAACACCCTGCTTCGTGGTAAATTCGGACACGCGCTCCAAGAAAATCCGGCCAGGAGCAACTATCTCTGATCACCCGCTTCGATGTCGTGCGAGAAACCATCCGCGATGTGGACGACCAGGATCGCCTGCTGGGAATCGACCAGTGGTGCGATTTCCTCCGCGTCATCCAGATAGGTGATGTGGCGGAAGGTCTCCGAACCCTCGAAGCGTTGTGTCAGTTCCCTTGAAGCTTGCCCGTGATCGTTGTCGAGGATGCCGATGGAGACGTTCTTCACTTCT
>JBLHKE010000248.1:0-10134 GCA_047619485.1 Verrucomicrobiales bacterium
CGAGCGAGGTAATTTGGAAAGTGCGGCACTGCTGATCAAACATGGTAATCCGCCAGATATCAAAGATGGCGATGGCTTGACGCCACTCCACTACGCACTTCGCGGGCGGCCTTGGAGGGACGTCAAATTCGAGCTGGCGATCGCCTTGATGCTAAAGGGCGGGGCTGATATCAGGGCGCGGGCTGACGATCTCAGGTCGAGCCTGCACTTTGCGGTAGCGCCAGGAAAACCGGCGCACGTCAATCTCGCACTCGAGGCCGGAGCTCCGCTCGATGCCTACTCCATCGACGCTATTTCTCCGCTCCACGACGCACTCTTTTTAAACCACGAAGAGATCGCCAGCATGCTCATCGAGCACTGCGCCGCAAACGAGATCTACGTTGCAGCGGCACTTGGCGACTTAGAAGGAGTGAAGCGGCATCTCACGGTGAGGGCGGATGCCTGGAAAAAAATTCAGGGCAATTCTGGCCGCAGCCTGCTCATGTATGCAGCGATCGGCGGTCAGACCGAGTGCCTAAACTTTCTGCTCTCGAAACAAACCGCACCTGAAATCTATTCCCGGGCGCAGCTTCACACCAGCCTGTCGAACACGATCGAATTCAACCGCACTTCAGCTGGCCTATCTCTTGCGGAAAAAGTAGCGCCGATGACGAGAGAGGAAATAGCTGACTCCAACAAATCTTCGCTGCTGCGTCAGTCGCCGGTCCACCTGTCATGTCTCGAACCGCTGCTGCACGCTGCGGCAGCCGCTGATGAGGAGAAAGTCGTCGCTAAACTGATCGACCGTGGCTGGTCAGTGAAATCACTCGACGCCGATGAAGAGACCGCGCTCGATTGCGCGGCGGAGTCAGGTTGTTTAGAGGCTGTGAAAGTTCTCTTGCAGCACCGGGCAGCGATCGATGCAAATTCCGGACATCCCCGCCCTCAACCATGCGGACCGGGAAGCATCCAGCGCGAGAACAAGACGGCTCTGCACCTGGCTGTGATCTCCCGGGAGGTCGAGACCGTCAAATTTCTTATCAAGAAGGGATCGAACGTGAACATGAACGATACCAAAGGAAGACCACCGCTTCTATATGTGGTGCCAAACGGTTATAGGAGTAGGGAGCAAAACGAGCAGGAATTCGTCAAAGTCGAGCAGCTCCTGCACATTTTTATCGCTGCGGGTGCGGATCCGAATACGAAAGGTGACGGAGGTCGCACGTTACGATCGCTCGCCTCTGAAATGGTTAGCGATTACGAAATTATTGATGGGAGCTACCCTGAACTTGCTGACAGAATACGCAGTCCGGAATTGCTGGAGTTACTGGACAAGCTCGAATAGTGCGAGAGGCAATGGGGGATGCGGATCTTTGCGCTGCCGAGAAGGTTTTGAGAGATCCAGTAGCTGACCACGGAGTGCAACTCCGTGGTCAGCTACAGAATCTTCCTTGGCCTTCTAGATAGCAAAGGAAGGCCGTAAAACCAGTCGCCTGCCTCCCCAGCCTGCGATTGTAACAGCCACCCGTCTAAATAGGACATGCCGATCCGTTTCTTCCTCCTCTGCAGCTCGATCCTCTTAGCTAGTTCCGCCATCGCGCAGCGCGGCGACCGCAAGGATAACAACCAGCCAGATCCGCCAGCCTCGCTGAAGATTCCACCCGCCCCCGTGCTCTCGCCCGAAGAAGCTCTAGAGTCCTTCACTCTCGTTGACGGTTTCGAAATCCAAATCGTCGCCGCAGAGCCACTGATCCACGATCCTGTCGCGATCCGCATTGATGAGAACGGCCGCATCTGGGTGGTCGAGATGCAATCCTTCATGCCGGACGTCGACGGCAAGGGCGAGGATGCTCCGTCCAGTCGCATCGTCATCCTCGAGGACAGCAATGGCGACGGGCGCATGGACAAGTCCAAGGTGTTCCTCGATCAACTGGTGCTGCCGCGCGCGCTGCAGTTTGTCCGCGGTGGTGTTCTCTACGCCGACCAGAAACAGCTCTACTTCGTCCCGCTACACGATGGCGACCGCGCAGGCGAGCCGGTCGTGGTCGACTCCAATTACTCCGGCGGCGGCAACGTCGAGCACAAGTCCAACGGGCTGCTGCGCGGGCTCGACAACTGGCTCTACAATGCGAAATCTTCGGCGCGCTACCGCGAGATTGATGGCGAGTGGGTGAAGGAGAAAACGGAGTCGCGCGGGCAGTGGGGCATCAGCCAGGACGACTACGGGCGGCTGTTCTACAACGGCAACTCGAGCAACGTCTACGGCGACTGGGTCGCGCCCTCGCTGATGTTGCGGAATCCTAACATTAATTCAAAGATCACCCGCAACGGAACCGTGGTGCCGATCGTGCGCGACAGCAGAGTCTACCCGATCCGGGTCAACACCGGGGTCAACCGTGGCTACAAAAAGGGCACTCTCGGCGAGGACTTTAAGCTCCGCAGCCTGACCGCCGCCTGCGGGCCACTGATCTATCGCGGCACGAACTTCCCCGGCGGGTTCTATGGCAACGCCTTCACGCCCGCTCCGTGCTGCCATCTGATCAAGCGTAACCTCATCACTGATCAGAACGGGCAACTCAAGGGCGAGCAGGCCTACAAAGATCACGAATTCCTCGCCTCCACCGACGAGCGATTCCGTCCGGTTGCGCTCGAGAATGCGCCCGACGGCAGCCTCTACGTGGTCGATTTCTACCGCGGCATCATCCAGCACAAAACCTACGTCACCAGCTACTTACGCCGTCAAATTGAGAGCCGCAAGCTGGGTGCGCCAGTCGGTCTGGGCCGTATCTACCGCATCGTCCACAAGGGAGAAAAAGCAGTCATGCCGCGTCCGAATTTCTCTGCCCAGATGCCGCAGCAGTGGGTGGCTCACCTACGCAACCCGAATGCCTGGTGGCGCGAGACCGCGCAGCGCCTGATCGTCGATCGGGGCGAGCATGATGTGGTCGATGACCTGGTGGAACTATGTGGGGAGAATGATCACCCGCTCGCGCAAATCCATGCGCTGTGGACCTTGGAGGGGCTCGGCAAGGTCTCGCCTGCCGCCATCGGTGCCGCTGCCAGGTCAGAGAATCCGAAAGTCCTCGCCGCGGCGGTGCGCCTCGCCGAAAAATGCGATGGCGATGTGTTCTCCATCATTAGAACGATCGCGGAGCAGCCGCAGCACGCTGATGTCGAGTTGCAGTTGGCATTCTCGCTCGGGCAGTTCAAGGATCCTACGGCACTCCCACTGCTAGAGGAGATCATGCGCCGTCGCGGTGCTGAGCAGCTGTTCGTCGCCGCCACCCTCAGCGGACTGCGGGATCGCGAGGCCGAATTCTTAACACTGCTAGAAAAAGCACCGCTGGAACACAAGAAACTGATTGCCATCCTAACCGAAATGAGCGCACCGAAGCTCGCCGAGGTCGAGCCGACCGGCAGCGGCCTGAGCCCGCAGGATCAGAAACGCCATGCACTCGGCAAAACACTCTACGCGCAATTCTGTTTTGCCTGTCACGGCGAGAGAGGCGAGGGCGTCACGCCGCTGGCCCCGCCGATCGCCGAATCCGAGTGGGTCACCGGCTCGCCACTGCGCTTGGCAGCGATCGTCCTCAATGGCGTCGAGGGCCCGATCACCATCGGAGGAAAAGTCTACGACGCGCCTGAGATCCAGCCCCTGATGCCCGGTCTCAAGGACAACCCGGAGTATGACGATGAGAAGCTCGCCGCCATCCTAACCTACATACGCAACGATTTTGGCAACCGCGCGCCCGCCGTGACCGCGAGCACCATCAAGAAGGCCCGCAAAAAATTCGCCCACCACGACCTCTTCACCGAGAGGGAATTGAGGGCGATCAAGTAGGCGTAATCGGGTTGGTTGAATCCTTGTCTCCCAAGCACTAGCGAGATAGGGTGCCAATCGCCATGGCCTCCATCATTCACTCCTTCAAGCTCCTCGCCGACCCGACGCGGTTGCGTATCTTGCGCTTACTACGAATGGAGGAACTCTCGGTCGCGGAGCTCCAAGAGATTCTCGCCATGGGGCAATCGCGCATCTCGACGCAACTCTCCCAGCTAAAGAAGGAGGGGCTCGTCGCCGACCGACGTTCTGGGAAGAAGATGATCTACCAACTCGTGCCACCGACGGCCGAAGAGAAGGGCGCGCTCGACAAGCTATTCGACCTGGTCGAACTGGCGGCCGCCGAGATCCCCGAGGCCAACCTCGATCGCGAGGCACTACAGCTTACCCTTAAAAAGCGCAGCGACCACGCGCGTGCCTACTTCGACCAGCTCGCCGGCAAGTTCGGCCGCAGCTACGTGCCCGGGCGTTCGTGGAAAGGTCTCGCCGAGAGCTTGCTGAAGTTGATGCCGCCGCAGGTCATCGCCGACCTAGGTGCGGGTGAGGGCACTTTCTCACAGCTGCTTGCGCGCAACGCGAAGCAGGTCATCGCGATCGACAATTCCGAGAAGATGGTCGAATTCGGCGCCAAGCTCGCTCTCGAACATGGTTTCGAAAACCTCGAATACCGGCTCGGTGACCTGCAGTCGCCACCGATCGATCCCGGCAGCGTCGATCTCGCCTTCTTCAGCCAGTCGCTACACCACGCAGAGAAACCAGCCGAGGCGATCCGCAGTGCGCACGAGATCATCCGACCCGGTGGCAGCATCGTCGTTCTGGATCTCCTCAAGCACGACTTTGAAGAGGCACGCGAGCTCTACGCCGACGTCTGGTTGGGTTTCGCCGAGGTCGATATCTACGGTTTCCTCGACGGCGCCGGCTTCAACGAGATCGACATCGCCATCGTCGACCGCGAGGACCAGCCTCCGCATTTCCAGACCTTGATGGCCATCGCGCGGAAGTAACAGTCGGATCGTAGCAAAGGCTTATGGAGGCTGCGCCCGAGACACCAGTCGCATTTCCGCATGGCCACTACTTGCGGCGACACGCCAGACGCCCTGCGGTGCCATTCGAGCACTTGCCATCAGGAAATCAGAAAGTGTCAGAGATCGCAGCCTCTAAAGACTACGCTACAGGAGTCGCAGAAAGATTGCCCCACCAATCCCCGTATCTATCAACAGCTCGCTCCATTCACCTATTTAAGCTTTCTTGATAATCGAAGCAACCTAGTGTTTATTGTCCGCCGCGCTCCGCGTGATTCCCCATGGCTCAAGTCCGTAAAAAATCGCGCTCTGCGACCAAGAAAAAAACCGTGAAACGCAAGGTGGTGCGACGCAAGAAAGCCGCGTCGAAATCCTCGCGATCCGGCGCACGCGGTGGTTGGTGGTGGCGATTTCCCCTGCGGTTCGGTCTCACCGGCCTAGTCATCGGCCTAGTCGGCTTCCTCTTGGTCATCCTCATCTACGGCAACATCGCGCGCAGCTACCCGCTCGACGAAGTCGGGAAAATGCCCGAACGCTCAATCGTCTTCGATCGCAAAGGGCGTGAGGTCGGCCGTCTGCATGGCGCCAACCGTCTCGCCAGATCTCTCGATGCCATTTCTCCAATGTTCGCCAAAGCCCTGCTGGCTCGCGAGGACTCGCGCTTCTACAACCACAGCGGTGTCGACTACATCGGCGTGGCACGCTCGGTGGTGCGTAACGTGAAAGCCGGCGGCGTGCGTGAGGGCGCGAGCACCATTACCATGCAGCTGGCGCGCAACAGCTTCGACGACCTGATGTCGCAGCGCTCGCTGCACCGCAAGTTGATCGAGGTGATGCTCGCCAAACGCATCGAGCGCAAGTACTCGAAGGACGAGATCCTCACGCACTACGTGAACCGCATTTTCTTCGGCTCCGGAATCTACGGCATCGAGCAGGCGAGCCGCTCCTACTTTGGCAAGCCAGCCTCGGATATGACACTCGGGGAGTCGGCGATGCTCGCCGGTATCATCCGCGGACCGAACCGCTTCTCGCCGTTCCGACACTACGAGCGCGCGATCAGCGAGCGCGACACGGTGCTCGCGCGGATGGTAAAGTTGGAGATGGTCTCCGCTGCGGAGGCCGAGGCAGAGAAGAAGAAAAAGATCAAGGTGCTCGACCAGCAGAAATTCGCCTCGCAGGACAGCTACGCACTCGATGCCGTGCGCCGCGACCTGGATGATCTGCTCGAGCAGGAAGAGGTCGAGGACGGTGGTCTACAGATCCAGACCCACCTCGACATCGACCTGCAGGCGCTCGCCGAACAGGCGCTCGAGCGTGGTCTCGCCGAGGTCGAACTCCGCGGTGGCTACGCGCACCAGACGATGGCTGCGTATGAGAAAATCTACGCCAGCTCCGCACCAGAACGCCGGCCGAAACCCGATTACCTGCAAGGTGCCGTGGTGGTGGTCGACAACATTGGCGGCGGTATCCTCGCGATCGTCGGGGGTCGCAATTTCAAGCACAGCAAATTCAACCGCGCGCTCTACGCTAACCGCCAGGTCGGCTCCGTGTTCAAACCGTTCGTCTACGCGGCGGCATTCGATAACGGGCTGATGCCTGGCACGCTGGTCGATGACGGACCGCTGCGCCGTGGGGAGATCATCGGCCACGAAGGTAGCTGGAGCCCACGAAACTCGGATGGCACGCATATTGGCCTACAGCCGGCGGAGGTCGGGCTGATCCGCTCGCGCAACACCATGAGCGTGCGCGTCGGCAACTGGGCAGGCACCGAACGCTTAATGAAGATGGCGCACTACGCCGGGTTCAGCAAAGAGATCCGCCCGTCCGCGCAGCTCTACATCGGCAATCTCGAGGCAGATCTGAAAACTCTCACCAGCGCCTACACGATCTTCCCCGGAGCCGGGCGGCGCCTGCCAGCGCTGGCGATCGCCGACATCATCAATAGCAACGGCGATACCTTCTATAGCACCGAGGCGGTACGTTCCTACCCGGTGATCGCCCCGGGCGCGTGCCAGGTGGTCTCCGACACGCTTGAGAAAGTGATCGACTCCGGCACCGGCGCAGGCGCGCGCCAGCGTGGCTTCCGGGAGGACGCGGGTGGCAAGACCGGCACCACCAACAACTTCGTCGACGCGTGGTTCATCGGCTACACCGACAAGATCACCGTCGGCGTGTGGATCGGTCTCGATCGGCCGCGCCGGATCGCCGCTGGGGCGTACGGCGGTGCCCTCGCCCTGCCGGTCTGGACCGACATCATGAAGGGCGCGGAAAAACTCGGCTACAAGGCGGGCAAGCTCGAATCCAAAGTCCAGATGACCAACGTCGAACTGTGCCGGCACAGCGGTAAATTCGCCACCAAGGGTTGCCGGCGCGGTGGTCACGACTACGACGCCCACATCCCATACTCGATGGCGCCACGCGACAATTGTAGCCTCCACGGCTACACCACGGCACGCAAAGCCATGCGCGTGAAAGACGAGAGCAGCGACAGTGACGGCGGCGAACGGGGCGGCCTGCTGCGGCGAATCTTTGGGGACTAGGAGCCTGTCGGACTTACCTGATCCGGCAACAATCGTTTTAGAATTCGCCCAAATCCACTCTCCGCTTTGGCGAATATTCCAATATACTCCTGCATCGGACGGCGGATTATGACTGAATTCTAAAACGTTTTGCTCGAAATCATCTCAGTCCGACAGGCTCCTAGGGCAAGTTCTACTGATCGGCTCGGAATTAAGTAAAATTCGGAGGATGTGATTGCCTCATGATGACGAAGACTCGTTCAAACACTTGACCAGCGGATCGGGGTCACCGCCCATTGGCGTCAGGTTAGGAGCCTGTCGGATTTACCCGATCCGGCTAAAGCCCGCGCTAAACACTTGTAGGTGGCCGCGTTGAGGCCACGCATCGCAGGTGCACTGGACGACTCTCCTACAAGGCCTCTGTTCCGGCTTGCAAGCGGGGATGCTTGCGCCACTATTTTCCACCTATGCTTTGTAAACGGATCATCCCCTGCCTCGACGTCACCGACGGGCGCGTCGTGAAGGGCACGAACTTTGTCGGGCTGCGCGACGCGGGCGACCCGGTCGAGCAGGCGATCAACTACAACAACCAGGGTGCGGACGAACTGGTGTTCCTCGATATCACCGCCTCCTCTGACGGCCGCAAGAGCATGGTAGATGTGATCTCGCGCACGGCGGAACACTGTTTCATGCCGCTCACGGTCGGAGGTGGCATCCGCACCGTCGAGGACATGCGCGAGATGCTGTTCGCCGGTGCCGACAAGGTCGGGGTGAACACCTCAGCGATCAACGATCCTAACATTGTATCAGAAGGCGCCGCTGCCTTCGGCTCACAGTGCATCGTGGTAGCGATCGACGCCAAGAGCAACGGCGACGGCACCTGGAACATCTACACCCACGGCGGGCGCACGCGCATCGACCAGGATGCGGTTGAGTGGGCCAAGGAGGTGGCCGACCGGGGCGCGGGCGAAATTTTGCTAACCAGTATGGACGCGGATGGAACCAAGGCTGGTTACGACCTAGATCTGACTTCACGCATCAGCGAGTCGCTCGAGATCCCGGTGATCGCTTCAGGTGGGGCTGGCAACATCGACCACATGGTGGACGTGCTGCGCGAGGGAAAGGCGGATGCGGTGCTGGCGGCGAGCATTTTTCACTTTGGTGAATACACCGTGGGCGACGTCAAAGAATACCTCGCCGAGCGCGGTATCCCAGTGCGTCCATCGGTCGAGATCTCGCTGTCATGATCGCCAAGAGCGCCATCTTCGCTGGGCGGGTGCAGGGGGTCGGCTTCCGCTTTTCGACAAAGCAGATCGCCAAGGGCTTCGACGTCATCGGCTGGGTCAAAAATCTCAGTAACGGCAAGGTCGAAGTCCAGGTCAAAGGCGAAGCAGAGGAGGTCGATGAATTCTTCCTAGAAATTCGTGAGGGTAGTTCTCTTGCACAACATGTGCAGGAGTTCGAGGAGGACGAGATTCCACTGGAACAGCTCGACGATGTGACCGGGTTTACGATCGTGCGCTGAAAGTTCGCAGTGGCTGGCACGGTGGCGACTCAATGTTCTGTGCCAGCCGGAACAGCTCCGCTCCCATTTTCTAGTCGGAGACTACTTGGTAGGCGAGATCCAAACCGCTGCGGTAGAGCCATGCAAGTTCCCGTGGGTCGTCAACCTTGCTGGCTGCCTTCAACACTTCTTTGAGCAGCGCCCGGGTCTTGGCGTCGACCCGATCATCTGCTACGAGCCCCTTCAGGCACTCCTTGTAAATTTTCACGCAGCCGGCTGGGTCACCGTCGTTGAACGCTGGGACACCCCGGCTGATCGCATCTTCGATCAGCGCTTCCGGATCGAGTTTGCTAGTCTTGGCCGTGTCTTTCTCAGACGAATCACAAGGCGGCAGGAGAACTGTATCGATCACGTGGATAACCCCATTGTCGCAGCCGATGTCCGTCTTGAGAATCGTCGCACCATTCACTTGGAAGCGACCGTCCTTAATACCGAACTCGATCGTAGCGCCATTCACGGTCGCCGCAGATCTCGCGTTTAGCGCATCACCAGCACTCACTTTACCAGCGACGACGTGGTAGGTTAGCACCGCCTTCAGCTGGTCGATGTTCTCTGGCTTGAGCAGGCTTTCGACAGTTCCCTTCGGAAGTTTCGCGAAAGCCTCATCGGTCGGAGCTAACACGGTGAGCGGGCCATCAGAAGAGAGCACGTCAGTGAGCCCAGCTGCCTCGACCGCAGCCAGCAAAGTGCCAAATGCCTTCGCGCTCTTCGCCACGCCGAGGATGTCATTCTTCGGCTCGGGTGCCGCTTTCGTCGGTGGCAGCAAGACCGCATCGACAACGTGGATAATGCCGTTGGTAGCGGCGATGTCGGCGGTGAGGATCGCAGAATCATTCACCCGAACCTGCCCACCAGAGAAGGCAATGGCGACGGAATCGCCCTGCACGGTCTTGGCATTCGCAGCCTTTAACGCGTCAGCGAGTCCCACCTTACCGGCAACGACGTGGTACTTCAACACGGCCACTAGCTGGGCGCGGTTCTCTGGTTTGAGTAGGCTCTCGACGGTGCCCTCGGGGAGCTTGGCGAAAGCTTCGTCGGTCGGCGCGAATACTGTGAATGGTCCGTCACTCTTAAGCACTTCGACCAACTCCGCTGCAGTGAGCGCGGCGGCTAGGGTTCCAAAGCGACCGTCTGCAAGAGCAATGTCGACGATGTCTCCACCGCCGCTAGCACCACTGGTGGCGCGGATCCAATCGATCTCCAATTCGAAGG
>JBLHKE010000249.1:0-10129 GCA_047619485.1 Verrucomicrobiales bacterium
ACGGATTGGCCTCCGGTGGTCATTAGCATTAGTTCGTCGCTATCTTCTACTGCTAGGGCGCCGATTACTTTGCCGGTCTTTTCGGTGACGTTCATTGTCTTCATGCCTTTGCCGCCGCGGCCTTTGGTTAGGTATTCTTCGAAGGCGGTGCGTTTGCCTAGGCCGTTTTCGCTGGCTACTAGGAATTTGGCGTCGTTGTCGACAACTACTAAGGCTACTAGTTTGTCTTCGGGTCTTGGGCGGATGCCGGCGACTCCGGCTGATGGGCGGCCCATTGGGCGGATGTTGTCTTCTCTGGTTTTGACACAGTAGCCGGCTGAGGTGACGAGGCAGATCTCGTCTTCGCCGGTGGTCAGTTTGACGCCGATGAGGCTGTTGCCTTCTTCGATGCGGATGGCGATGATGCCGTCTTTGCGGAAGTTGCGGAACTCGCTAAGCTTGGTTTTCTTCACCTTGCCCGAGCTGGTGGCGAAGAGGACGTAGTAGGGTTGATCGAAGGTGGCTTTGGCGTCGCCGTCGGCGCTCTCGACTCGGAGGACGCTGGCGATGTTTTCTTCTGGCTGGAGGTTGAGGAGGTTTTTGATGCTCCTGCCTTTGCTGGATCGGCCGGCTTCTGGGATCTGGTAGACTCGCTCGACGTAGCAACGACCGCTGTCGGTGAAGAACATGAGGTAGTCGTGGGCGCCGGCGCTGAAGAGGTGCTCGACGAAGTCTTGTTCTTCTTCTTCTCCGGATTGGTTCTCGGTGGTGGTCATGCCGCGCACGCCTTTGCCGCCGCGTTTTTGGGCGCGGTATTCGGTGGCGGCGGTGCGTTTGATGTAGCCTCGGCGGGAGATGGTGATGATTGAGCTCTCGTTGGCGATGAGGTCGACGATGTTCATTTCGCCTTCGTCTGGCTCGATGCGTGTTAAGCGCGCGGTGGCGTGCTTGTCTTTGATCTCGTTGAGCTCGTCTTTGATGATGGTGAGGACGCGGTGCTCGTTGGCGAGGATGTCCATGAGATCGGTGATCTCGGCGAGGATCTGGTCGTATTGGGCTTTTACCTTGTCACGCTCTAGGGCGGTGAGTTGGTAGAGGCGCATGTCGAGGATGCGGTTGACCTGGGCGTCGGTGAGGACGTAGCGGTCGCCTTGGACGCTGGATTGTCCGCGGATCAGGATGCCGATTTTTTCGACGGCGGCCAGGGAGAAGTCGTAGGCTTTGATTTTGCCGAAGGCTTCTTCGCGGTTGGCGGAGTCGCGGATCATCTTGATGAAGTCATCGAGGTGATCTGGGTAGATGGCGAGGAGGAGTGCCTCGAGCATCTCGGCGCGTTCCTCGGCTTTGGCGAGGAGGTAGCGGGTGCGGCGGATGATGACGATGCGGCGGTGCTCGATGTAGCAGGTGAGCGCGTCTTTGAGGTTGAGGCGCTTTGGTCGGCCGGCGTCGATGGCGAGGATGTTGGCGCTGAAGCTGCTCTGCAGGGCGGTGTGCTTGTAGAGGAGGTTGATGAGGACCTGTGGGCGGCCGTCGCGTTTGACGTCGATGACGACGCGGGTTTTCTCGTCGGACTCGTCGCGGATGGCGCTGATGTCGGGGAGGACTTTTTCGTTTACCAGTTGGGCGATTCTTTCGACCAAGGTTGCGCGGTTCACCTGGTAAGGGATCTCGGTGATGATGATCTGGTCGCGGGTGTTTTTGCCTTTGGTCTCTTCGACGTTGACGGTGCCGCGAACTTTGACGGAACCGCGGCCTTCGCGCTGGTAGTTGCGGATGCCGTTGAAGCCCATGATGGTACAACCGGTGGGGAAATCGGGGCCTTTGACGATGGTCATTAGCTCCTCGATGTCGATGGCGGGGCGGTCGATCTGCGCGCAGATGGCGTCGACGCATTCGCCGAGGTTGTGCGGTGGGATGTTGGTGGCCATGCCGACGGCGATGCCGGTGCCGCCGTTGACTAGGAGGTTGGGGAAGGCGGCTGGGAGGACGCCTGGCTCGGAGTTGGTCTCGTCGTAGTTGTCTACGAAGTCGACGGTGTCTTTGTCGAGGTCGTTCATCATGGCGACGCCGAGTGCGCTGAGGCGGGCCTCGGTGTAACGCATGGCTGCGGGTGGGTCGCCTTCAACGGAGCCGAAGTTTCCTTGGCCTTCGACTAGGATGTCGCGCATGGACCAGGGCTGGGCCATATTGACGAGGGTCGGGTAGATGGCGCCGTCGCCGTGTGGGTGGTATTTACCCATGGTCTCTCCGACGATACGGGCGCACTTGAGGTGCTTCTTGTTGGGCCCGAGCCCGAGGTCGGAGAACATCGCGTAGAGGAGGCGACGCTGGGAGGGTTTGAGGCCGTCGCGCGCGTCGGGGAGGGCGCGGGAGATGATGACGGACATCGAGTACTCGAGGAACGAGGCTTTCATCTCGTCGGCGACGTTGATGAGCTCGATGCGTTCTTCTTCGTCGGCGGGATCCGGTGGGATGATCTCGTCGGGTTCTACTACTGGATCGACTGGATCGGTTGGTGGGGTGTCGTCTTCTGGCATTGGCTAGTGAGTGTGTGGAGAAAGGGAAGTGTGCTTGGGCTTTGCTGATTTAACCGCGAATAACGCTAATGGCGCGAATCTTGGGCTTTGAGTTTTTTGACCGCAGATTTATGGGATTCCTTCTTCGCCTAGGCTACGAAGGACACGTAACGCAGATCTTTTTCTTTGGCTTTGGTCGAGGCTGAACGCCCTTGGTTTTTGCCGGTGCCAAATGAGAAATGATCTATGTTAAATGTTAAATGTCTTAGACGTCTAGGTTGCGGACGTTTAGGGCGTTGTCTTCGATGAAGATTCGGCGGGGTTCTACTACGTCGCCCATCAGGATGGTGAACATTTTGTCGGCTTCTACTTCGTTTTCGTCGTTGAGTTTGACGCGTAGGAGCTTTCTTGTCTTGGGGTCCATGGTGGTGTCGTAGAGTTCTTTGGCGTTCATCTCTCCTAGGCCTTTGTAGCGTTGGATCTCGATTCCTCGGCGACCGATTAGGATGATCTGGCTTAGGATCTCCGGGACGCTGAAGACTGGGTGGACTTCGGCGTTTTTGTCGTCGTCGCCTTCGATGAGTTCGAAGAGGGGTTTGTCTTGGGCGCTGAAGCTCTCGACGTTTAGGCCGGCTTCTTTAAGATCTTCTAGGACGATCTGGATGGCGCGGGCTTCGTGGATCTGGTAGAGGCGGGCGCGGCGTTGGATTAGTGGCTTGGCTTCCTTTTTGGCTGCGGGTGCTTCGGTTTCGCCTTCGGCGTTTTCTCCGGATTCTTCGGGGGGGCTAGACGCCCCTGGCTCCTTGTCTTCTTCGGCTGGCTCTTCTTCTTCTTTTTTACTTTCGTGTTTGAAGAGGGCTAGGTCGCGGTTTTCGGAGGAGTATTCGCGCAGGCCTTCTTCTGTTGCGAAGTACTTGATCTCTTCTTCGTTGCCGGTGCGCAGGACGACGACGTAGTCTGGTGGGTGGCCGGTTTCTGGATCGCGGTTGCTGAGGTAGTCTTGGAAGTTGGCGCCGGTGCGGCCGACCCCGTCGCTGTAGCGGGTCAGCTTACCGATTTTTTCTAATAGCTCGGTGAGCTTCTCGGGCGGGAATTCTTTGCCGTCGGCTAGGTTTCTGAGTCGCACGTCGCCGGCTCCTAGTTCGATAAGGATTCGGTTGAGGGAGGCGTCGTCCTGGACGTATTCTTCGCGTTTCTTGCGCGTCACTTTATAGAGTGGCGGCTGGGCGATGTAGAGGTAGCCCTTGCGGACTAGTTCTTCCATCTGGCGACAGAAGAAAGTTAAGAGCAGGGTGCGGATGTGGCTGCCGTCAACATCCGCATCAGTCATGATGATGATTTTGTGGTAGCGGACTTTCTCGATATTGAAGGACCCCTCGACGTCGCCTTCTCCGATGCCTGCGCCGATGGCGGTGATCATCGTCTGGATCTCTTTGTTCTGTAGCGCGCGGTGGAGGCGGGCTTTTTCGACGTTGATGACTTTACCACGCAGCGGGAGGATGGCTTGCGTTCTGCGATCGCGACCTTGCTTGGCTGAACCGCCAGCTGAGTCACCCTCAACAATATAGATCTCAGACTGCGCTGGGTCGCGGACTGAGCAGTCAGCGAGCTTTCCGGGGAGGCCAGCGCCGTAGAGGGCGCCCTTGCGGACGGTCTCGCGGGCTTTACGGGCGGCCTCGCGGGCGCGGGCGGCGTTGATGGACTTCTCGATGACCATCTTGGCGACGGACGGGTTCTCTTCGAAGAAGGCGGTGAGCGCCTCGTAGACGACTGAGCTGACGACGCCTTCGACCTCGCCGTTGACGAGTTTGTCTTTGGTCTGCGAGCTAAAGCGCGGGTAGGGGTGCTTTAAAGAAAGGACACAGACGAGGCCTTCGCGGGCGTCGTCGCCGCTGAGTTGCGGGTCTTTGTCTTTGAGGATCTTGTTGGTCTTGGCGTAGGTGTTGATCGTCCGCGTGAGTGCGGTGCGGAAGCCGGTGAGGTGGGTGCCGCCGTCGCCGTTGGGGACCATGTTGGCGTAGGGGAGGATGAGCGAGTCGTAGCTGTCGGTGTACTGCAGGACGATGTCGATGATGGCGTTGTCTTTGACGACTTTGCCTTCGTACTCGTATTCGACTTCGCGAATGCCGTGGATGACGATGGGCTGTGGATGGACGGGCGTCTTGTTCTCGACCAACTGCTTGACGTATTCGGTGACACCTTCGCTGTATTGGAAAGTTTCGGTGCGCGGGACGTCGGGACGATCGTCGGTGAGAACCATCGTCAGCCCCGGGTTGAGGAAGGCGAGCTCGCGCAGGCGCTTGGCGAGCATGTCGAATTCGAAATCGGTGGTGTGGGTGAAGATCGACGCGTCTGGGAAGAAGGTGATCTGGGTGCCGGTGACGGTCGGGTCGTCGAGGTCGCCGATGACGTGCAGTGGCGTGGTGGTCTTGCCGCGCTCGAAGGCGATGCCATAGACTTTGCCATCGCGGTAGACTTCGGTTTTGAACCAGTCGGAGAGTGCGTTGACACACTTCGCGCCGACACCGTGCAGACCGCCCGAGTATTTGTAGGCGCCCTGGCCGAACTTACCACCGGCGTGCAGGTCGGTGAGCACCAACTCGACGGTGGGCATGCCCCACTTCGGGTGCATCTCGACCGGGATACCGCGGCCGTTGTCTTTGATCGTGCAGGAGCCATCGAGGTTGATCCTGACCTCGACCGTGTCGCAGACGCCGGCGAGGTGCTCGTCGACGGAGTTGTCCAAAATCTCTGAGACGCAGTGGTGCAGGCCACGCACATCGGGGTCACCGATGTACATCCCGGGGCGCTTGCGGACGGCTTCGAGGCCTTCGAGTTTGTCGATCTGTGCGGCGCCGTATTCTTGCGCCTTGTCGACGTCCATCGACTTGTCGAGTTCTTTCGGTTTTGGTTCGTCTTGTGCGTCGTTGTCTGACATAGGTAAGTTCTAAAAAATGGGAAAGTTTGCCGGGGAGAAATCCGGTTGCGGCACCGTCAAAACTGGGTGTTGCATAGGAACGTGCATTAAAGAGAGTTCAGTCTACAAAGCAAAGCATTTTTAGTGCTAAATACACCCCTGTAACGCCCTCATAATAAGCATGTTACACTTTGTTAAATTAACGATAATTTCAAAACCCCTAAACAGGACAAAAACACCATGACTGACAGCTATGAATTCGTGATTATTGGAGGCGGTAGCGCTGGCTATGCGGCCGCTCGAACCGCCCATGATTTGGGTCTCAAGACGGCCGTCATCGATGGTGCGGTGACGCTTGGCGGGCTCTGCATTTTGCGTGGCTGCATGCCGAGTAAGTCGCTGATCGAATCGGCGAATCGCAACCTGACTTTACGGCGCGCGGAGGAGTTCGGGCTATCGGCTTCTAACTTGTCGGTGCACCCCGAAAAAATTCGTGATCGCAAGCGTGTGTTGATTGATGATTTTGCGGGTTATCGGCAGGGGCAACTTGAGGATGGGCGCTTCGATCTTTTCCGTGGTCGCGCGAGCTATGTGGATGCGGAGACCTTGTTGGTGAAGTTGAATGACGGCACGGAGACGACGATCAAGGCGGCGACTTCGTTGATTGCGAGTGGGTCGGTGATTTCACGACCGCCGATCGTCGGGCTGGAAGAGACAGGCTACCTGGTGAGTGACGATGTGTTGGACGCGGCGGAATTGCCGGAGTCGATCATCGTGCTCGGCGGAGGGGCGATCGCGCTGGAGATGGCGCATTACTACGAGGGGCTCGGCGTGAAGACGGCGGTGATCCAGCGCAGTGCGCAGGTTTTGAAATCGGAGGATGAGGATGTTGCGAAGGCGCTGGAGGGGGCGTTCATCGATCGTGGGATTGACTTGTATACTGGGACGGCTTTGAAAGGCGTGCGTGTGGAGGATGGCAAGAAGGTGGTGAGCTTCGAACATGAGGGTGAGGTGAAGTCGGTGGCGGCGGACGAGATACTGCAAGCGCTAGGGCGGCAGCCGAATACCGGCGGGTTGGAGCTTGGGGCTGCGGGCGTGAATTTGAATGGTAGGCACGTTGGCACGGATGAGTTCCAAGCGACTAGTGCGGCCAATATTTTCGCGGCGGGAGATGTTGCTGGACCGCATGAGGTGGTGCACATCGCGATCGAACAGGGGGAGGCGGCGGCGACGAATGCTGCAATCCATCTAGGCAAACTCGATCCGTCGAAGAAGGTGGCGATTTCTTACGAGCTGAAGTTGTTCGGTGTGTTTACGGAGCCGCAGGTGGCTAGTGTCGGCCTCAATGAGAAGGAGGCCAAGGCGGCGGGGATTGATGTGGTGACGGCCGACTACCCGTTCGACGACCACGGCAAGTCGATGGTGCTGGGCGAGACGCACGGGTTTGTGAAACTGCTGGCCGATCGCGCTACGGGAAAGCTGATCGGCGGATCGGTGGTCGGGCCGCATGGATCTGAGTTGATCCACGAGATCGTGGTAGCGTTGAGATATGGGGCGACTGCTGCGGAATTTGCGCGCATCCCGCACTACCACCCGACCTTGAGCGAGATCTGGACTTACCCAGCGGAGGATCTGATGGAGGCTTGCGAGGGAGCTTAGGGTTGCGGGCTGGGGCTTTGGTTTTTAACCGCGAATGACGTTAATGGCGCGAATGCTTGGGCTTTGTGGCTGGGGCTTTTGTTTTTTAACGGCGACTCCTTGGGGTGGAGTGTTTGATTAAAGCTGAAAGGACTTTGCAGAGCCGGGAGGGATAATTTGGCGAATCGGATGCTGGTGGATTGCGATTTGTGCTAGGGTGATGGGTGAAGAAATGGGCTTCGATTTTAGTGATCATCATCAGCTTGGGCATTGGGTTTGTGCTTGGGGATAGTTGGCGACTCCGGGGGAATACGGGGGAATACGGGGGGATCGGCGGACGGTGCTCGAGGGGTTGAACTCGAGAGGCTGACGGCGATTTCTTCGAACGTGGCGGACCGATAAGGCGACGGTGTTTTGGATCTAAGTGCGCTTGCTGCGGAGGTGGCTGGCCGATCGGTGGATGAGCTCCTCGAACGCAAGATGTCGGTGCCTGGGCAGTTTGAGGTGTACACAAATATTTCATCGCTCGGGGCGGAGGAACTGCGCGAGCTGTTGGCTCGGATCACGAGGGAGGGGAATTCATCGCAGCTAGCCGCTGGAACGAGAATGATCGTGTGGCTGCGGAAGTGGCTCTCGATGGAGATGATTTGCCGGAGGCGGCGCGGCTTGCGCTTGCTGAGGCGATCGCTACTGCCGAGGATGGCCATTGGCGTTAACTTCAGCTCCAGCTTCGATCGACCATAACTTCGATTTGCAATCGAAGCAGTTGTGCTCAGCGGCTTAGGCATTGGGCTTCGATTGCAAATCGAAGTTACGCCAGCGCCTGCGGCGAACGAGGCTTTCGTGAGTCTCCGTAGTTGGGAATCAGGGGCGCTACGCCGCGGGTGCATCGCTTAGGTTAGCTGCAATGGGCGGGACGCTCACGCTGCTTGTGCCTACTTCATCTGGGCGATGAGGTTGCGGGGTTGATTGGTGGTGAGTTCTTCAGCTGCGCCCTTGCTTCCGCAACCGGTTAAAAGGGAGCGCGCGGCGATTGCCCAGAGTGCCAGTGGTGGAATCGATTTAATTTCAATGGGAATGAAGGTAGTCGGGTTCATTGAGTTGTATTTTTTCGTTGGGAGCGGCGCTTACTTGAACCCTTGCCGTGCTGGGGCTAACACTCCTCCTATGAATCGACGACGCCTTGGAAAATCTGCGATCACTGTCTCCGACATCTGCCTCGGGACGATGACCTTTGGTGAACAATCCGACGAGGCTGCGAGCTTCGCCATCATGGATCGTGCCTACGAGGCGGGGGTGAATTTCTTTGATCTCGCTGAGATTTATCCGGTGCCGCCGAGCAAGGACAAGGTTGGGCTCACCGAGGAGATCGTCGGCAAGTGGCTCAAGGACAAGCCGCGCGAGTCGATCGTGATTGCCACCAAGGTGACTGGTCCGGGGCACGGTTGGTTTGTGCCGCCGGTGCGCGAGGGGATGACGGCGTTGGATCGCCACCACATCGTGCGTGCGGTGGAGGGCAGCCTGCAGCGGCTCGGGACGGATTACATCGACCTCTACCAGACGCACTGGCCGGATCACGGCATGCGTTATGAGGACACGCTGGCGGCGCTGACTGAGTTGGTTGAAGTGGGCAAGGTGCGGGTGATCGGCTGTAGCAACGAAACTTGTTGGGGTGTGATGAAGAGTTTGCAGGCGGCTGAATTGAACGATCTGCAGCGCTACGACACGATCCAGAACAATTTCTCGATGCTCAACCGTCGCTGCGAGAGCGAGCTCGCCCAGGTGTGCCGGCAGGAGCAGGTCAGCCTGTTGCCATATTCGCCACTGGCCGGCGGGGTGCTCTGCGGGAAATACCAGAGCGGTGCGCTGCCCGACGGGGCGCGTTTTTCTTCCTATCTGAAGGACGGGGGCGAGCGGCAGAAAGTGATGGCCGGGCGCTTCGTGAACGAGCGCACGCTGGAGGCGACGGCGCGGTTTATGGCGATTGCCGATGGGCTCGGGATCAGTGTGGCCACGCTGGCGACCGCCTGGAGCAAGCAGCACGACTTCGTGGCGTCGACCATTGTCGGTGCCAGCGAACTCGCCCAACTAGACGACACGCTGGCGGCGGCGGATCTGGTGCTAGGGCAGGAAACGCTCGATGCGATCGACCTGGTGGAAAGGGAGATTCCGCACAGTTACGGCGAAGACGGCTTGCGATTCTTGTAGGCTTGGGGCAAGACTTGCGGAACCCGATTCCTATTTGCAACGTAATGGTTCACCATTGAGCCGCTGATCGGTGCCAGCCAACCCGCTACTTCTCATGAACATCATTTTCTATAAAGTCCTCCACCTAGTTGGAGTCATCAGCCTTTTCATTGGGCTCGCCTCTGCGCTGATGCCGGCCGATTCGCCGCATCGCAAAATTGGACTGCGTTTTCATGGCGCTGGTTTGCTACTGCTGTTGGTGGCGGGTTTTGGTCTGATTGCGAAGCTCCCGTATGGTTTCGAGTGGTGGGTGATCGTGAAGATGATCCTGTGGCTCGGCTTTGGTGCGATGCCGCTGATTGGCAAGCGCGGGTTGATGCCGGCGCCGGCTGCCTGGGGGCTCGCGCTGCTGTTTGGCACCATCGCGATCCTACTTGGCACGACGAATGGCAATCTTGGATTGCTGTTTGCGAAGTGAGACGAGGTGCCGCGGATGGGGGCTCGGGCAGCTGATCTTGGCTACCTCCCAGGGCTAAAGCAGGGGCGTCTGTCGAACGAAGGGCAGGGTTCTGAGCTGGTTCTTAGACTCCTAGTAGCGGTCACATAGCCGGCTGCGTCCTTTGAATCGATCCCATTTTCTGATGGCCAGTGCGTGAATGAAATCTAAGGGGGGCTACCTTGTCGGAGAAAACACAGGCCATGCGCAAACCGGGCTGCTGTTTCGAACGCAGCCTAAAGGCTACGCCACATGGCTTCGTCCTTCTTAAGAGCCTATTGGTCACCGCCCCCGGCTTCCACAAACGGCTTTCTGAAAGAGGCTAGGCAATGGAGATGCCAACTCTCGTTGCCGTGCAACACAGACGCCACACCAACCTTGTAGTCTAGCTCTGTC
>JBLHKE010000250.1:0-10121 GCA_047619485.1 Verrucomicrobiales bacterium
TGGCGGCGCACCACAAGGATCTCTCGCGGAAGACACAAACCACCGGACAAGGGCAATTGGCGGCGATCGCCGCGCGGCAACTCGCACTCGCAGGCCAATGCAAGGCACTCTTCCCGCCACCGCCACCGCCACCTCCACCTCCACCTCCCGTCGAGCCAGTCGCAGCAGCTCCCGCGGAAGAAGCCGACGTCCCTGCTGCTCCTGAAACGGAGCTTGGAGCAGATCCCGAGGACAGTGCCGCCGAGGCTGCCGATCCCGAACCTGTCATCGAACCCGAGCCGGCTCCCGTTCCCGCGCCACCCGTTCCCGCGCCACCCGCCCCTGAGCCACATCCCAACTTGGCAGCGGCGCATCGCCACTTGTCAGAGGCCGCCGCCAGGTTGCAATCGGGCGATCGCGATGCGGCGATCACCAGCCAGCGCCAGGCGGATGACGCCCTGCGCTACTTCATTCTCGAATATGCGCTGAACTATGTGATGATCCCCCCCCCGGGTCCACCGCAGGATCCCGCACCGCAGGATTCTGATGAGATCGTGGAGCAGATGATTTTGCCCTTGTTCGAGCCCGGAGCCTTGACCGGCAACAAACCGAGTGGTGGCCGCCTCGAATGGCAAGTGCTTGGCCGCCGCGATCGCGCCGCCCTGAACGAGAACTTTGCGAGAGAGCTGCCGCTGGAATACCGGGCGATCCTCAAGGACTATTACGAAAGGCTGACGGAATGAAGTACCCAAGCACCCAAATACCCAAATACCCAAAGAAGTCCGAAGTCCCTAAGTTCGAAATTCGAGCTTCGTCATTCCTTGGGTATTTGGGTGTTTGGGTATTTCGTCATTCCTGCTGTCGAGCTGGGATTCGTGTAGTCATTCTGTGTGCCTTTCTTTCATCTCTCTTGGTCACCCCCGTGCTCGCCCAGCAGGACGGTGCGCCGGAGCTGACCCCAGAAGCGTCGCTGGCCATCGACAAGGGGCTCAAGTTCCTGCTGTCGAACCAGCACAAGGACGGGTCCTGGCGCGGCGATGACCAGGGAAACCACACGGTGGCCTGCACTTCGCTGGCCTTGATGGCGTTCATGTCCAAGGCGCATTTTCCAGGCTTCGGCCCCCATGGCGAGCAGCTGGATCGGGGTATGAAGTGGCTGCTGAAGGAGGCAAAGAAAGGACCCGACGGATACTTGGGGTCGGTGATGTACGAGCACGGCTATGCCACCCTCGCCTTGTCCGAAATGTGGGGGATGACCCGGGATACGGACGATGACGATGCGATCAAGGAGGCGCTCGAGAAAGCCGTGGAGGTGATCCTCCGTGCGCAGAGCACCGCTGGCGGTTGGCGTTACCAGCCGTCACCGGCCGCCGGCCAAGACCTCTCGTGTACCATGACCGTCTTCCACGCCCTGGCCTCAGCCCGTCAGGCGGGCATCGCGGTTCCGAACGAGACCATCGTGAAAATGGTCGAGTATCTCAAGACACTTCGAGAAACCCAAACCGGCGGTTTCACCTACGACGGCCGCCCCAAAAAACTGTCCATTGCCTGTACTGCCGGTGGCATCTACGTCGCGCAGCTCGCGGGGCAGCGCGACACGGAATTGGTCAATACCGCGCTCCGCTACCTCAAAGGCCTGTCTCCCGGCATCTTCGGCGAGAGCACTCCATACTATTACTACTCCCACTACTACGCGATCCAGGCGATGGTGCAGGCGGGCGACGAGGAATACTCCAAGTGGTATCCCCAGGTCCGGGACGCGCTGATCAGCAAGCAGACCGCCGAGGGGGCCTGGGGTAGAGCCAAGCCTGGCAGCCCCTCCTACGAGACGGCCATGGCGATTATTATTTTGGCCACCCCCCATCGCTACATCCCGATTTATCAGAGGTGATCAGATGACCGCAACCCCATTTTTTTTTGAGCTGGCGAACGCGCAGGATGAGCCATCGCTTTCATGGCGAATTACTACGAAATTCTAACCGAATGAATTGAGTAACCACGAATGGACACGAATGGACACTAATATTACTCCTGTCGCTGCGCGACCGAATCCTGCTACATGCTGTGTAGAAAAAATTCGTGTAAATTTATCCTCGCTGAGGCTCGGCTCTGCGGTATCGCTTCGCAGGTTGTCTGCGCTATCGCGCGTAGCAGTTTGTCCATTAGTGGTTCTCCTCATCATTTCCATCTTGGTTTCCCCCGTGCTCGCCCAGCAGGACGGCGCACCGGAACTGACTCCAGAAGCGTCGCAGGCCATCGACAAGGGACTCAGATACCTGCTCTCGAAACAGCAGAAGGACGGGTCCTGGAGCAGCGATGGCCAGGGCAGCCAAGCGGTGGCCTGCACTTCGCTGGCCTTGATGGCGTTCATGTCCAAGGCGCATTTTCCCGGATTCGGCCCCCATGGGGAACAATTGGACAGTGGCATGAAGTGGTTGCTGAAAGAGGCGAAGAAAGGGCCTGACGGATACATGGGGTCGGTGATGTACGAGCACGGCTTTGCCACCCTCGCCTTGTCCGAAATGTGGGGGATGACCCGTGATCCGGACGATGACGACGCGATCCAGAAGGCGCTCGAGAAAGCCGTGGAGGTGATCCTCCGTTCGCAGAACCCCGGCGGCGGATGGCGCTACCAGCCGCATGCCGACGGCGGCGAAGACACCTCGTGCACCATGACCATCTTCCATGCCCTGGCTTCGGCCCGCCAGGCGGGCATCGTGGTTCCGAACGAGACGATCGCGAAAGTGGTGAAGTATCTCAAGAATGTCCACGACGCCGAAACCGGCGGCTTTGCCTACAACTATAAAGGGAAAATGAGATTTCCCTGTACCGCCGGTGGCGCTTACATCGCGCAGCTCGCGGGCCAACGGGACACCGAAATGGTCAATTCCGCGCTCCGCCATCTCAAAAGTCTGTCCCCCGACATCTTCACCGGGACACAGTACTACAGCTATGGCCACTACTACGCAATCCAGGCGATGGTTCAGGCCGGCGACGAGGAATACGCCAAGTGGTATCCCCAGATCCGAGATGCGCTGATTAGTAAACAGAGTGCCCAGGGCACCTGGGGCAAAGCTTCCAAGCAAGGCATTTCTTATGAGATGCCCATGGCGATTATTATTTTGGCCACCCCCCATCGCTACATCCCGATTTACCAAAGATGATGAATCACTTCCACTGCGTGTGCCTGGCTCTGTTCCTCGTCTTGCCTCTTCCGTGTCTGGCCCAGGAAGCCGCCGCACCGTCACCCGGTATTCCCGAAACCAAGATCGCGGTCATTCAGAAGGAATTGGCCGATGCGGGCGTGGCCACCTCAACGCTCAGGAAGCGGCGGGCATACAAGAGCGTCGCCCGAAATGGGGAGGACCTGCTAGAGACCTCCCTTGCAGCTGCCAACCGATGGCGCGTCCTAGGGATCGTGTTTCAGGCCCGCACGCGCCTGCTCGGTCTCGATAATTCCGACCGCAACCGTGAGGCTCTTCTTGAGACCTGCGCCAAGCTGGCCGAGGCGCCCGACGAACATGCCGAGCTTCGGCTAGAGGCCGACCTGCTGCTTTCGGAAATGGCCCTCTCGACCAAGGGTGCGGACGTGCAAGAGCGAACACGTGCACTGGAGGCGTTGATCAAGCGTTACCAGGGCACGCCGGCTGAAGCCAAAAGCCTCATCATGGCCTCGCAGATCGCGCTCAAACTGGGCGCCCTCGACATGAAGAAAACTCTCTTCACGACCATGAGGGAACGTTTTCCCGCTCATCACGCTGTCATTCAGTGGCGTCGGAAACATGCGGGGTCGGCCAAGCTGGAAGTCATGTTCGCGGGATCTTTCGAACGGGTGGACGGTGTGCCATTGAGTTTCCCGCTCGATCTGATGGGGCACCTCAGCATCATGGTGTTCTGGTCGCAGGACACGCCGGGGGTCGAACTCTACCTCAAGCAGGTCAAGGAGCTGGAGGTCCAGTATCCAGGCCGATTCGATGTCTTCAGCTTCAACCTGGACGAATTGCCGGACGGCGGAATGGCGACACTGCGCAAGATGGAGCTGGACTGGACGGTCATGCGGCTGCCGGGCGGAAGAAATCATCCGGCATTCCGTAGCTATGCACAGAATGATCCGGCCGGCATCTTCGTCAATGCGTACGGACGCGCTGCGCTGTCGCCGAAGGGGACGCGGGGAAAAAAGCTCGATCCGTCCGGACGCCCTCTGCCGTCGCCGGAGGGGGCGCAGGGAGAAACGTTCGCGCTCGATGCCCGGCGGATCTCCGATGCGCGTTACCTGGCTCAACTGCAGTCACTGTTCATTGGGGATTTCTTGGTGACGGCGGAGTCGGATGAACGTCGAACACTGAAGTTGGCAGCCATCCAAGAGTGTTTCATTGCCGCGCCCTTCCGCTATCGGCTGAAGCCTGGGCAGGCCCTCGCGAACTACACGAAGGCCGCGAAATTGTGCGCTGACGCCATCAAGACAGAGCCAAAGGCAGACATCGCAGCGATTCGTAACAGAAGGATTATCGCCTTGATGGGCATGTGGAACCTCGCCGGTGAGCCAGCGCATCTGGCCGAAGCGGTCGAAGAGGCGAAGGCGGCGCTCGCGATGACCTTGCCGCCCGGCGCGGACCTTGTCGCGCGGTTCTGTCTGGCGAAGGACACGCTTCGCACGAGTGAGGGGGTGAAAATGGAGGCTGTTGTGTCCGCTTTCCTCGCGGACTGCGGTGGGGCCGAAGCACCTGCGTCGGCCGTTGCAGCGGCGGCCATTTTGGCGCTGGACGCCAACGCACGTGATCTTCACGAGCGCATCCGCGCCACATTGCTGACCGCTGCGGAGGGCGATAATCCTGTGCTGTGGCCGGTTGTCCCCTTTCTGCGCGATCGAGTGCATACATACAACCTGTTGAGGGCCAATCTCGTCTCGCACGGTAGACAACACGAACGCCAGATGTCGATCCGCGGGTACATCAGCAATCCCGGCGGGGAGCCAAGAACAGACCGCCTGCCGGAGATAGCGCTCAAGACCCTTGATGGGCGAACGCTGAATCTCCCGCGGGATACCCACGGCAAACTGACGCTGCTGGTCTTTGTCGAGCCGTCTGCGGAACCCAATGCGGAGTTTCCCATCGACGTCGGGGAAGAAGTCAAGGTTCACTCCCATAATTATCTCCAATTCGCGTGCGACCTGGCAGACAGACACGTCAACAAAGACATCACTACGATCGCGGCCTTTTTGTCCGAAGATGCGCAACGTATCGATGCCCTGATGAAAACAAGGAAACTGACCTGCCAGGCCGCCATCGTGCCGGGCGGCCTCGCCAACCCGATGGTGCGCCGACTGGGCGTGCTTTCGGCGGATCGTATCCCGAACGTCTACCTGCTCCGCCGCGACGGCTCCATCGCGTGGCACGCATCGGGACTATCCTACGAAGATAGCGAGAAATTTGTAAACCTGCTCGCCTCGAAAGTTCAGATCGAGATCTGTGAAATGGAGACCGCCTACGACGCTCTGAAGAAGGGCAATTTCAAGGAGGCGGCACGCGTCTTCGGCGGCCCCTATCTTCCCTGGAACCCCGATCGCTTCGGCTGGCGAGGCCCGAGATACCACGGGCAGGCCGTGGCCTACATTGGCCTGAAGGACTGGGATGCCGCGCTCGAGTCGATCGAGAAGGCGATCGACGCCCAGAAATTGCGCTACTTCCAGGGCCGCAGAGACAAGAACCCAGTGCAGTGGCGAAAGGAAGCCGCCACGGTGACGATCAAAAATCCGGATGACACCCTGGTGGAACTGTGGGACACCAAGGCCGAGATTTTCGACAAGCTTGGCCGCAAGGACGAGGCGGCCCAAATGCGTAAGCGCGCAGCAGAGCCAGGCAGAGCAACTGCTCCGAGCATCTACAAGGCGTTCCACGAAAAATTAAAAGGCTGGTTCAAGCAGCACAGAATGGAGACAAAATAATGAAAAATCACGACATCATCAAGAGAGTATGGATCACGATGATCCTGGTCCTATCGACATCCGTCTTTGCCGCGGGGAAACCAGCGGCGGTCAGCCTGAGCCCCGAAGGGAAGAAGCTCGAGGCACATTACAGCAAGATGCTGGCTGATCTCAAGGAAGAGATCACGCGCCTGGAACCCAAGGTGGACGAAAAGAAGAAGGCCGAATTCACCAAACAGTTCGGCGCGCTTGAGAATGTCACACCTGTGACCAAGATCGTCATGGGCACTGAACGCATCGTGAAATACGGCCCCGGCAACCCTGCCTTTGCTGAAAAACAGATAGAGGTTCTGACGGCGGCCAGAGCTGTCATGAAGGACATTGAAACATATCTAGGCGGCGAGAAAGATCTGGCCATCATGGCCAAATTCGCACTGCTAACGCATGCCACCCCGAACCTCCTAGCCGGGTTTGCGCAACAGGGCGAAGAGGAAAAGGCCTTGATTGATGACCTCCTGAATGACGACAAGCTCGTCGTGCAGGTCATGACCCTGAGTGGAGCCACTGGAGGCAATTACGGTCAGGCGATGCGGAACTACAGGGCCATTCAAGAAGCCACCGAGCGTTCTCACGAGGGTTTCTTTCAGGTTTGGGCTCTGGCTGCATCGCTCCAGTATACGGGCGAAACCTATGTCTATCCCGACGTCCCCGCAGCCGAGTCCCTGGTCAAGTACTACCAGAATTACCTGAAGGCATACGACGACGGCGTCCTGGATCCCGCCTTTTCCAAACTTGCTGGGACAGGATGGAACTATCGCTTTGTATTTCCAGACTCCTACACGCTTGAAGATATCGACTGGATGAGAAAGGTGCTGCGCAACTATCGACCGGACCACATCAGGAACCCGGACTACAGATGGCGCTACTGCCGTATCGTTAGAAGCGACATTCCCTATACCGGCGGCGTCGACAGAAGCGGCATGCCGGCCGATCTGAGTAGGATTCAGCAGTACTTTCTCGAAGGCGGTATTTGTGGCCCGCGCGCGTTTGTCGGGCAGATCTCGGGCTACGCTTTCGGAATCCCTTCTCGTCGTGCACCCTCCCCGGGTCATGGTGCCATGGCGCACTGGACCCCGGACGGATGGACCGTCGTCCTGGGACCACATATCAGTTTCAGCAAACACATCAATGGAATGCCCCCCATGGAGTTTCTATTGGAATCACAGGCGCAACAAGATCCCAAGGGATTCAAACAGGCGCTGATGTGTAAGTGGTTAGGGCAAGCGCTGGCCGAAGATGCCCCGCGTAACTACGGATCAAGCGGTGGGTTCTGGCGATTGCTTGGTTTCTACAGAAGACAGGCCATCGTCGAAGATCAGAAAATAGAAGACATCGGATCCACGGGTGCAGAACTCGCGGAATCCAATGTGAGTACCGAGAAGGAAGAGGTCAAACAGATAGAGATCCCTGAGAAGTTCCGGACGATGACCGTGGCCGGGGATGGCACCATCACCATTCCCGTAGCGGCATGCAAATCACCGAAGAACGGTGAGAAGGTCCTATTCATGGAAAGCATCGATGGCGGAATGCAAGTGCACTACGGTTTGATAGGCCAACGCCCGGAGTTGCTCAGTTACACGGTAGATATTCCCAAGGCCGGCAATTACGGATTTACTGCACATGTATGTACCGTGACAATGGACCGGAAATACCTGCTTCGCGTCAACAGGAGAACGCTCGTGGATGTCGACATTCCCTACACCAAAGCCGACTGGATGGATACCGAACCGGTTGAACTCGAATTGAAAGAGGGGCGCAACCGGATCTCATTTACCCAGTACGCCCCGAATAAAGGGGTGAGTATCAAACACTTTAAGTTGAAGCCGATGGAGTAGGGCCCTCGTTCTGGTCGGCCTGTTGGATTCGAATGGATTCTACGTAGGAGATACGACCTGCGCTGATGCAGATGATCAAACCAGCCAAGCTCAAGTCGCGCCTACGCAAGGTGCACCGCATGGAACAGGGGCTGAACCTGACGATGGGGCTGCTGTCGCTGTGCAACTGGATCGCGATCCTGTTCCTCGTCGTCTTTGCGATCGATTGGCTCATCCGACTTCCTGCGATCGTGCGCATGATCGTCCTGGTGCCACTACTAGTGTTCCCGATCGCCAAAGCGTGGCGGAGCGGCTGGCGCTTCTTCAAAGCCAGGTTCAGTTCTCCGCGCACCGCGCTCAAGGTGGAGGGGCACTACCAGAATCTAGAGAGCCTGCTGGTGTCGGGCGTGCAGTTGTCTGGGGTCAAGGCTGACTCCGGAACGTCCACAGCCATGGCCGCGCACACCATCGAGCGGGCGAACGAAGCGGCTGGCGAGGTGGATGCCGGGGAGGTGGTTCCATTCAATCGCACCGGCGTCCCGGGATTGCTCGCTTGCGGGTTGCTGGTCGCCCTTGCTGTCTTTGCGGCACTCGATTTCCCATTGTTCAAGACGGCCGCGACGCGCCTGTTCGCGCCTTGGGTAGCGGTCGAATACCCGACGCGCACCCTTATCGAGGTCGAGGATGGCGAGCGGATCGTAAAGGAAGGCGAGAGGTTAAGCCTCGTCGCCAACATCTCGGGCGAGATTCCGGACAGCGCCAAGATCATCTTGCGGACCGGCAAGGGCAAACCGCGCGAACGCGAGTTGGCGATCACGGGTGGCACCTGCGAGTACGAGGCACAGACCGTGTTTCGCAGCTTCGATTTCCGCATCTCCGCCGGTGATGCGCGCAGCCCGTGGCAGACCGTGCGCGTGATCTCGGCGCCGCGGATCGAGCGTGCCGAGGTGACTCTCGAGTTTCCTGAGTACACCCAGCGTCCGGCCGAGACCGTCGAAGCGCTCACGCTCACCGTGCCGGAGGGGACGACGATCAAGTGGATGCTATCGCTCGATCGCGCGGTGGACGAGGCCGAGTTCCGTCCTGCCGAAGGCGAGGCGCAGCCCTTGGAGATCAGCGCGGACGGCCGCTCGGTGACGGTGCAACAGGTGGCCGCCGAATCACGGGCCTACAGTTTCGGCTGGGTCGGCAAAGAGAACGGCTTCGCATTCACCAGCTCGAATAATTACCTGCAGGTGGCGCCCGACCGGGCGCCGAGCGTCGAGCTCACATCGCCCGAGCGTAATATCTACGCGACACTGGGTAGGAAATTCGACCTCGCCTTCCGTGGCAGCGACGATCACGGTGTTGCCGAGTCCCTCGTTTGCTACCGCATCGACAAACGAGAAGAGAACAGGCTTCCTTTCATACCCGCGAAGCCCATTGACGGGATCGAACAGGTAATCGACTGGGATTACCGCACCGTCCTGACGAACCTGAAGGTCGGGCAGACGGTTACTTTTACCATTGAACTGGCCGACAGCTATCCGGGCGAGAATGGCCCGCACCGTGTGCGCTCGGATGCGCGGCGCGTGCAGTTCATGTCGATGCCGGACTATCTGGCGCAGGTCGAGAAGCAGAAGAAGCGCCTGCTGTCTCAACTCCGGACGATCTACCGGGAAGAACGCGGGGTGCATGAGGACGTGTTGCGTCTTGACCGTACGGACCCGGTGTTCGTCCAGACCTGCCAACTGCAAGCTGTCCGCCAGGATCTGATGCGGGAACGCATTAACAAGCTGGCCGGACGCATGCTCGATCTGACGCAAGACCTAGCGGCGAACAAGGTGACGAATCCATCGGTGACGGCGGCCCTGGTTCAACTGCGGGCCGATCTGCTGAGAATATCGGAGCAGCATGTGGCCGAGGCCGCGAATGCACTCAGGGCATTGGCGAGTGAGTCGAACGGACCGGGCGGGGATAACGGCGCCGCGAACGGCCATGCGAAGCACATGGTAGACAGCTCCGCGCGCGAGCTTGGCCTGTTGGTCATGCACCTCGGCATCGAGGACGCCGCCGAAGTGATGGCCCGAGAAATGCACGCGGCCGCACAAACGCAGGCCTCGCTACGGTTGGAGACGATTGTCCCCGGGGGCGACACGGCTCGATTGGCGAAAGCCCAGGAACGCCTCGGGAAATGGCTCTCCCGCCTGTTTGCGGCCAGCCCGAAGGGGAAAGAGAGTACCGTTGATAACGCGCTGATTGAGTTCACGCTGACGCGCCTGGTGAAGCAGCTGATCAACGGCGGCGTCGACACGCGGCTGCAGAATGCGGCCGGGCTGATTCGCGAGGGGCGATCGGTGGAGTCC
>JBLHKE010000251.1:0-10040 GCA_047619485.1 Verrucomicrobiales bacterium
GACCATCTCCCTGACAATTTCGGTACGTTTCGCGGGCGTATCCTTGGCGGTAGTGAATTTTTTGTAGAGCGCCGAGGCCTGTCCGCGCTCCTCGGGCGAGAGCGCTGTGAGCGCGAAGCTTGGAACGGTGAGAACGGTGAGAAGGAATAGGAAGGTGCGGATCATCGGTGGGGGAGCGCTACCATCCGTCAAAATCGGGACCTCTCAATGAAGGATTGTTTGAAAGGAGTATCGCCAGGCTGCGTTCTTTAGAGCCTGGCGGCGATTTCCCTTTGATCTCACCCGCCTCTGCGCCTAACCAAATAGCGACCAACCACTATGGGACTTCTTCGATCGATGGCGACGGTGAGCGGGTTCACGGCCCTGAGCCGTGTGCTCGGTTTCGCGCGCGATATTTTTATGGCGCGCTACCTCGGTACGGGGCATGCGGCAGATGCATTTTTTGCCGCCTTCCGCTTCCCGAACATGTTCCGGCGCATCTTCGGTGAAGGTGCTTTTAATGCCGCGTTCGTACCGCTTTTTGCGCGCGAGATGGAAGAGAAGGGCAAGGAGGAGGCGGTGCGTTTTGCCAACAACGCCTTCTCGTTCATGGTGGTGGTATTGGGTGTGCTGACGGTGATCGCGATCCCACTGATGTTCTGGATCCTCTCGGCAGTCGTGCCAGGCTTCAAAGCTTCCGAAAAATCGCCGCAGTACAGTGCTGGGTCTGCGGTGGAGGAGTTCCATTTTAAGGTCAACGTGCGCGGCGCGAAGGAGATCTATTTTACCCTCGAAGGCGACGCGTCGCTGGTGTCGATCGAGGAGGCAAAGCTCTCCGCGGGAGAGCGGGACGGTTGGTTGGACAAGTTGGGCGAGAAACTGAGCGGCGAGCGCAAAGCCTTGCCAGACGATGGGATGATGGTGGAGCTCTCGGAGCTGGCAGCCAACCAGCGATTGGCGCGCAAGTGGAAAGCTGATATCGAGCAGGAGACCGGCGAGTCGCGGGACCTCACCGAGGGGGAACTGGTAGAGATCAGGCAGGAGGTTGAGAAGTTGCAGATCGCGGAACGCCTGACAGGGCTCGGCGATGATGAAGATGGGGCGGTGTCGTTCGAGCTTCCGAAAGAGCATGACTACCGCGAGCTGACCGGGGTGATCCGCACGACGCCTGGCGACGGGGCGGGCGCGCGATTTAAGATTTATCGCAACCATCCAGGGACGTTTACCCTCACGGTGAAGCTGACGCAGATCATGTTCGTCTACCTGCTCTGCATGGCGCTGGCGGCGCAGTTGAGCGGGGTGTTGAACACGGTGAAAATCTTCGGCATGCCGGCGGCGGCGCCGATCTTCCTGAACCTGATTTTTCTCATCGGCCTGCTGATTGTGGTGCCGATCATCGGATGGAAAAAAGATCCGGTTGGTTGCAGTGTCGTCGTCTCTTGGTGTGTGTTTGTTGCCGGATTTGTGCAGCTGGGCGCGCTGCTGGTAACCTGTTGGCGCAAGGGCTTGCCGATCCGGTTCTGCCGGCCAAGGATGTCGCCGCGGATCAAGAAACTCTTCATGCTGATGGGGCCGGGCGTGGCGGCTGCGGGTATCCAGCAGATTAACCTGCTCATCGGCGGCATCATCGCATCGTTCCAAGAAGGGGCGATTTCCTTTCTGTATTTTTCAGAGCGCGTCTACCAGCTGCCACTCGGGATGATCGGGATTGCGATGGGGGTGGTGCTGTTGCCGGAGGTTACGCGACGCTTGCGGGGTGGCGATGAAGCCGGTGCGGTATCGAGCATGAATCGCGGGATCGAGCTGGCTCTCCTAATCACTCTGCCGGCGGCGGTGGCGATGATCGTGATGCCGTCGGCTATCATCTCGACTCTTTTTGAGCGTAATGCATTCACGGCTGAGGACACGCGGCAGACCTCGTTGGCATTGGCCGGCTTCGCAATGGGCTTGCCGGGCTACGTCTTGATTAAGGTGTTGCAGCCAGGTTACTTCGCGCGCGAGGACACCAAGCGGCCGATGAAGATGGCTGGGATCACGGTGGCGGTGAACATCATCGTGTCGCTCATGCTATTCCCGGTGTTCCGCCATGTAGGGGTGGCGGTCGCTACGGCGGTCGCCGCGTGGGTGAACGTGTTGCTCCTAGCCGTCGGTCTGCGTGGATTTTGGAAAATGGACGCCAAGCTGTTGAGGAAGTTGCCACGCGTGGTGTTGGCGAGCGTGCTGATGGGCGTGGTGATCTATTTCGTGCAGAAAGCCATGGGGGAGAGGTTCTCCGGCACGCAGCTGAAAAAGACGCTCGGCCTCGGCGTGTTGATCACGATCGGTATGGCGAGCTATGCTGGCTGGGTGCTGGCGCTCGGCGTGACAAGCCTTGGCGAGTTCAAACGCGGTTTCAAACGTGGCTAGGTCTCCTCTGCTCCCCGGGCTTGCAAGTTGGCAATTTTCTGGGATGGGTTACGGCTTGGCAATTAACCTGAAATGCTGGAAATCAAGAATCTACACAAGACCTTCGGCAGAGGGAAGCCGGCCCTAGATGACGTGAGTTTCACTGTGGAACGCGGCGAGGTCTTCGGTCTGTTGGGCCACAACGGCGCGGGCAAGAGCACGGCGTTGGGGGTCATGCTCGGCATGGTGCGGCCGGATTCTGGCGATGTGAAAATTAGTGGGATCTCGGTGCGAGAGGATCGAGCGCTGGCACTTTCGAAGGTCGGCGCGATTTTCGAGTCGCCGTGTTTTTACAAGTATCTCAGCGGGTGGAAAAACCTCAAGGTGCTGACGAGCTACTCGGGCTATTGGGATGAGGCCAAGGCGCGCGAGGTTGTCGATCTGGTCGGGATGACCGAGCGTATTGAGAGCAAGGTGTCGACCTACAGTCACGGGATGCGCCAGCGACTCGCGTTGGCCCAGGCGCTCCTGCCGCAGCCCGAATTGTTGTTGCTCGACGAGCCGACCGACGGGCTCGACCCGGAGGGGATCCACGAGTTCCGCCGCTTCATCCTGCGCCTGCGCGACCATCTCGGCGTGACGATTTTGCTCAACTCGCACCTGTTGCCGGAGGTGGAACATGTCTGCAGCCGCGTGGCGATCATCCGCCAAGGGAAGTTGGTGTTCGAGGGCGAGACGAAAAATATTTCCGAAGGTGATCCGCGCTACCGGATCGAGGTCGACGATTGGGTGCGGGCGTCGAAGGTGATCGTTGCTGGCGGTGGGACGGTGAAGTCAGACGGGGATTTTACCCTGCCGGAGAATTTGCGCGTCTGTGATCTTGTGACGGCTCTAGTCGGTGAGGGGATCGAGGTGAGCTCGGTTGGCGAGCACAAGCGCACCTTGGAAGAACTCTACTTAGAGGTGGCCGAGAAACGGCCGGAGGAACGACCATGAACAAGGGACTTAAAAGAGTGTGGCGCTCCTGGGGGGGCGAGTTTTCCCGCCAGCTCTATTTCGAGCTGGCCAAGATGTTCGGGCGCCGGCGCACGCATATCGGGTTTGGCGTGTTCGTCTTGCTCGAGTTGTTGTTCGCCATCCTCTACAAGCGCGAAGATTCGGTGGTGTGGGTCAAGGAGATGATCAGCAAGCAGGCTTCGAGCCTCGGGCCTCTCTCGATGCTGTTCGACCTGGAGTATTTTTATTCGGCGCTGACCATGTCGCACATGATCCTCGGTGTCGCGGTGGTGTTGCTCGGTGGATTGTTCCTGGCGCTGGTCGCTGGGGATATCGTGTCGAAGGAGGAGGAGGACGGGACGCTGCGCATGGTTCTCTCGCGGCCGATCACCCGTGGTCGACTTCTGGCAGTCAAGTATTCCGCTTGCGCGGTATTCACCTTCGCCCTGATCGGGTTCGCTGCGGTTTCGTCGTTGGCCACGGGTTTCCTCTTCTGGCGCGCCGATGGTGGATTCTTCATGAGCTCGCGGGACCTCGGCCTGACCGCATTCCATAAATTCGAACCGGGCTTGTGGCGATTCATCCTCGCGATCCCATTCCTTGCCGCCTCGATGTTCGTGGTCACTTCGGTCGCATTTTTGTTCTCCTGCTTGCGGATGAAACCGGCGACGGCGACGATCCTGACGCTGGCACTGCT
The DNA here is from genome assembly GCA_047619485.1 of Verrucomicrobiales bacterium. Lineage (GTDB taxonomy): Bacteria > Verrucomicrobiota > Verrucomicrobiia > Verrucomicrobiales > DEV007 > JBLHKE01. Next base: position 4,058 of record JBLHKE010000251.1, read on the forward strand.
GTTCATCGACATCATCTTGAAGCGCATGGGACCGCTGCGCGACATCAAGCACGTGTTCATCACCTCGAGGATGAGCAGCTGGCAGCTGGTGTTCGGACACAAGATCGACTGGTGGTTGCTGGCGCAGAATTTCTCCATCCTCGGATTGGTCTGCTTCGTGTCATTCTGCTTGGGTTGGATCGTTTTCTCGCGTCGCGATTTCAAGAGTTAGCAAAAACCTGGCCAGATGCGATTGATCGAGAGTATAGACGAGATGATGGCGCTGATCGGGCCGGCGCGGGTGGTACTGGTGCCGACGATGGGTGCCCTGCACGACGGGCACGCCACGCTGGTGCGTGAGGCTCGCTCGCTGGCTGGGAAAGATGGCACGGTGGTGGTGAGTATTTTTGTGAACCCGACGCAATTTGCTCCCGGGGAGGATTTTGAGTCCTACCCGCGCAATCTCGCTGCGGATCGCGAGACCTGTGCGAAGGCGAGAGCGGATATCATCTTCCATCCTTCTCCGGACGCGATGTATGCAGCGGGTGCCTCGATCGAGATCGCGGAGACGAAGCTATCGCAGTTGCTGTGTGGTGCTAGCCGGCCGACGCATTTTGGTGGTGTTTGTACGGTGGTGGCAAAACTGTTCAACCTAGTGCGCCCGGACATCGCGGTCTTCGGGAAAAAAGATTACCAGCAGCTGGCGATCATCCGCCGGCTGGTGCGCGATTTGAACATGGGGGTGAACATCCACGGAGTGGAGACGGTGCGCGAGGAAGACGGCCTAGCAATGAGTTCGCGCAATCTCTATCTGGACGACGAGCAGCGCGCGCAGGCGCCAGTGATCCGGCGGGCGCTGCTGGCGGCAGATACTCGCTTGCCGAGGGACGAGATGCTGGCGGCGATCGTTGCGCAGCTGCACCAGGAGGCACCGCTCGGGCAGATCGACTACCTGGAGTTGGTCGATGCGGAAACGCTGGAACGCATCGAGCGAGTGGGGGGGCGACCGGCGCTGCTGGCGATCGCGGTGTTTTTCGGCAAAACGCGATTGATCGACAATCTGGAAGCTGGACCGTTGGAGTGAGGTCTTTAGGCCTTTCCGAGCATCCGTCTACCAAGGCTTGGCGCGTAGCTTGACCTTGGCGCTTCGCTTCTCCTTGCCACGCAGGAATTTCAGTTCGACCTCGTCCCCAGTCTCGAAGTGGGTACGGATGTAGATCATCGCATTCTTGGCAAGCGGGCTATTGGTTTTTCCATCGACGGAAAAGACGATGTCGCCCTGGCGCATGCCTGCTTTCTTCCCATTGGTATTCGTCCAAAATTTGGTCACACGGGTGGCAAAGCCGATCGGATCTAGTCCGAGTTCTTTCTTCTCCGAGTCGCTCATCGTCTTGCCCCAGAATTCCGGGAACGGCGTCATGCGGTGGCCGACCGAGCGGCGGTTGATGTCGGTGACGCGCCAGTAGGCTGGCAGTGCTAGCTGGCGTGCGGCGCGGTTGGTGGTGATGGTGACGCTGGTCGCATCGTAAGGCAGGTGGTGGAGGGCGTGTTGGACATCGGCAAAGGTGTGCGCCATCTGATCGCCGATCCTAGTGATCGTTTCGCCTGGCTTGATCCCCGCGGCTGCGGCGCTGCCTTCGGTTTTGGAAAGTAAGACACCGTCGTCCGGATCGATGATCAGGCCGAGCTTGGCTGGATCCGGGTAGACCCACGGCATGGTCTTCTTGTCGAAATTCTTCAATGCGATCAATTCCAGCGCCCTGCCTTCGCCGACCTGGTGGCAGTGCACGCACTGCTTCTTCTTCACGACATTGCGGACGTTTGGAAACGACTGGGCGGGGAGAGGTTGCGGTGGGGCTGGGAGATCGAGATCGCCACCCTTCCATTGTTGGTGGATGGCGATGCCTCTCTGCAGCGCTTTGATCAGGCTCGGCTCCGAGAGCATGACATCGGCGCCCTCGTCGGTGCGTGCGCCGTAGCGCAGGTAGACGTTCTTCTCGTGGTTGATGACGAACAGTGAGAACGTGGTGTTGAAATCGAAGTCGAACAGGCCGACGTCGACCTCCGCCATGTTGGTGATCCGTAGTCGCACGAACTGCTGCTGGAGCTCTGCGATGGGGCTATCGGTTTTCGGACGCACAAACTGTGCATCAAACTCGCGGCAGTCCGCTCACGTTTCTCACCGGAATTCGACCAGCACCGCTTTGCCGGTCGCCTTGGCGGTGGCGAGCGCCTCGTCGAGATTGCTGATCCAGGGCAGGGTTGGCTTGAACTCCGGGGCTGGTTTCTGTTCGGCGAATAGTGCGGTCGTCGTGAACGCCAGGGCGAATGCAAGGTAGCGGGTCATGGGGAAAATTATCCCATCGCGCCAGATTTTGCGATCACTTAGTGGTCGCGGGCGTTTCGACGCGGCGTGCGATGCCCTGCAAGAGGCGGCCGAGAATGTCGGCTCCTGTGATGATGCGCTTGGAGTCGGGCGTCCAGAAGAGGATCACGTCACGATCGATGACGCGGTCGTTCTTGTGTTCCGCGTCGACCACCAGCTGGTCGAGTACACTCTCGACCGTGGCAGCGGGATCGTCGACCACCACCGGGCGGTGGGCGAACTTGTAGATGTCGAGGTTGGCCTTGCCGGTGAACTGGGTGAAGACGAAGGCCTCGGCATCCATCACCAGGTGCGGGTAGTCATTCTCGTCAGTGACGACGACGTATTTTTTGTCGATCTTTTTCAACCTCTCGAGGAATTTCTCGCCCTCGGGGGTGTCGAGTTCGGGGATGACCGGGAGATCGAGCTTGGTCGGGAACTGGAAGATCGTCTGCGGGTCGAGATCGTGACCTTCCATGATAACGAGGCGGTCGTCGAGGTCGAGGAAGTTAAGTGCACCACGCCCCTCGGTGGCACCGATCTCCGAATCCTCCTCGTGGATGTGTTTCTGCAGGATGATCTCGACATCGCGCTCGCGCATGTAGCTTGGGCCTTCCGGTCCGACCCAGCCGTCGAGGATGAGGGCACTCGGTTTGGCGAAGGGGAAGAGCAATATCTGATAGAAGCGGATGACGGGTGTCAGCAGCGAGCCCATGCGCATCGCGTGGCGCGAGAAATACGCCTGTGGTCCGATCTCGCCGAAGAAGGTGATGCCCACGGTCGAGAAGATGAAGCCGCCGAGGCCGGCGAGCACTGACTCGCTGAGCAGCGCGAGTAGCACATTGACGCTAACATTGCCCCAAAGGATGGTGCAGAGGAGGAAGTTGGCGTCCTCGCGCAGCTTGAGGATACGTTCGGCCTCCGGCTTGCCCTGTTCGGCCTCCGCCTCGAGGCGCAGCCGGCTGATGGAGAAGAACGCGAGGTTCAGCCCCGAGAACATGGCCGATTGTGAGAGGCAGAAGAAGATGCCGACCCAGCGGGCGACGATCTCGTAGGCGGGCATCGCCTCGGCGAGCTGGGCGAGTATCATCGGGTGAGGAAATATGTCAGCGCGCTTGGGTGCTGGGAGGAAGTTGGTCTTCTGTTGTGGCGGTGGGTGTGTATCACTAGTTTGGCGAACATTCGATTAGGATGCTGCGTTTGGAAACTGAAAAGTGCGGCTGCGCATTACGCGAGGATCGAGTCGATTGTCATGAAATTCAGAGGGACGACTTGCGCTTCGACGGACGCAGTTCGACAGCCTCTAAAAGCGAACACTGCGATCCGGCTCAACCGAACGACTATGGGCGGGAAGCCCTTGTCCCCAGTCATTTTCGATCGCTCCAAGAGCTTCTAGTCCTTCGAAAAGAGCAGGTAGTTGGCAATGTTTTTGATTCTTATGACACCGAGGCCGGGGACTCGTTCTAGATCGTCCAGTGAATGGAAGGGTCCCTTTTCGCGCCCTTCGATGATCCGGTTGGCGAATGTCTCGCCAATTCCAGGCAGTTTCATCAGGAGGTCGCGCGGCGCAGTGTTGAGATCGACCGACTGCGGTTCCAAGTCGACCGCCGAGTCGGTGGCACTGGTCAGCTCGGCCTGTTCCTCGCGTTCTGCCTTGCGCTCCTCCGGGAGCATCGCCCAGTCGGTGAGTTTCCAGACTCCCGCACCGAGCTTAGCCGCCTTGAGCTCGATGTCGTTGAGTCGCTCCTCGTAATCATTACTGCTTATCAAGCCAGGACGTCCGCGGTAGACACCGAACGCCCGGGCGAGCCCCGCTCCGACTAACACTTCGCCAAGATCGCGCCCGTCGTTCAGCGTGATGAAGCCGTAGTAGCGCTTGTAATTGCCGTCGCCGCGAGCATCGGCGAAGGCGGTGGTGACGGTGAATTCATTTTTGAGGAGCAGGCGGACCTCCAAGCCGGCTGCCTCACCGAGTTTCTTTGCGGCGGCGATCGATTTTTGGGAGCTGCCGCCGTGGTCGGAGATACCGAAATACCTGCGCTGGGCGCGCAGGCGGCGGGCGTCGGATTTGTCGCTAACGTGCCACTCGATGCAGTCAGCCCCGTAGAGTCGTAACGTGCGCTCCTCGCCGTCCGGGAATTTGACCGAGAAGCTGTCGCCGTCTGCCCATTCGGTCACGACTAGCGTGCAACCATCGAAATCCTTCATCTCCTCGGCCGCCAGGTTTCCCAGGCTGGTCAAGGCTAGCGCGACGAATCCGCAAAACAATTCTCTCATGGCGATTCCCTACGCTTCGCCTCCGGGAAACTCAACGCCGATCTGTGTGAGTTCACGCAGCACGGTGGTGGCGTAAGTCCCTTTAGGGAGGTCGAAACTTAACACCAGGTCCGCATCGCCCTCCCATCGGAGGGAGGCGTTGAGCGGGATGAGCCGGATCACGCGCCGCTCTTGGCGGAGGTTCAGGGCTTCCAGCCCGGCGGTGAACTCCGGGTGGCTCGCGACGCTCTGTTTTTCGAGATCGAGAACCGCGTCGTAGCTGAGTGGTTCGCCCTGTCCCCACAGGGGCGCGGTCAGCTCGAGTTCGCCCGCGCCGACACGTTGCGCCTCGTCGCCGCGCAGATTGTGTGGCAAGACGAGGCTGCGGTTATCAGCAAATCCGAACACCTCGCCTGCGAGCGGTCGGTCCCAGGTTTGCTGCTGCACCCGGCTGGCGACGACCGTGTTGAAAAGGAGGCTGCGGGCGGAAGAGATGAAAATCCCGCGCAGCAGGCGGTCGCGTACCTCCTTTGCTCCGGAGAACATCTCACGCGCCTGGCGGATGTTGTCACCGCGGCGACCGAATCGCTGCGGGCCGAAGTAGTTGGGCACGCCGCGGGTGATGATTTTTCCCCACCGAGATTCGGCTGCGTCCGTGGTGAACCCGCAGTCGCGCAGGCGGATGATGAACCGGTTGCCATCGTGGCTGCCGCGACGCAGCTTGCGCCCGTTGCGGGTGATTTGGAGGATGCGGATGCCCTCGTCCTCGAGTTGCTCGGCGGAGGGCGATTCTTCTCCGGGCAGGTGCAAGCTGAACCACTGGCGGGTGATGGCGTGCTTGTCTTTCAATCCGCAGTGGCTGATGAGGCGTTTGCGAATGCCCAAGCGGTCAGCCAGGTGCCCGGCGACCTCGTTGCTGTTTCGATTGGTTTTTTCCAACCAGAGGAAACAGTGTTCGCCTTCGCCGGAGGGCTCGAAGCCGAGGATCTCTTCCACCTGAAAATCTTCGACTCGCGATTTGAATCGGGCTGCGCCGAGTGCATCGCCGAGCAGGCGCGGTGGGTCGATCGGATTCATAGAGTCTTCGCGCGGCGGCGTTCGAGGAAGCCTTGGTAGATGACGAAGGTCGAGGCGATGAGCAGAAAGTGGTAGAGGTCGTTGTCGTATCGGTAGTCTACCGGGACCTCTCCGCCAGCGATGCCCTGACCGATTTTTCGCGCGGCGATCCACACGAGGTTCGAGATCACGACCATCATCAGTCCGAGTCGGAGCTTGGAGCCCGGGTGTGCGTGATAGGCGGCGACACCGAATACCAGAGCCGTTGGTAGTGCGATGTAGGAGAAGTCGCCGACTCCGGTGAGGAAGATGCCGGTTGCCGCGATG